>JAFMSA010000047.1 GCA_017353855.1 Alphaproteobacteria bacterium | reverse complement strand
CGGGTATGCGGACCCACCTTGAAACCGCCGGGAATGGCGATTTCGACCTCGCGACTCGGGAGGTCGAGGACGAGGCTGACGCGGCCGCGCCCGCCGGATTCACGGGCGATCACGCGCTTGAGATCCGACAGCGCGCCCGCCTCGCCGACGAATACCCGCAGGCCGGCCGCAGCATTAGCGACGACGGTGTCGAGCGGCTCGAGCTTCTGCGCAGTCAGGCGCAGGTTGTCTTCTTCGCTGCGGACATCGACGCTGACGACCAGCGGCTGACCGGAATCCAGTAATCCGCGGGTCTCTCTCAACATATCCGAGAAGAGGGTGATCTCGAAGGTGCCGCTCGGGTCCGACATCTGGACAAAGGCGAACCGGTTCCCGCGTCCGGAGGTGCGTTCCTTGCGGCCGACGACGATGCCGGCCAGCCTGAAGCGGTTGCTCGGGTTTGCCGCAAGCCCGGCCGGAAGCTCGGCGTAGCGGATGATCCCGGCACGCTGCAGGCTGTTTCCATAGGGGTCCAGCGGGTGGCTCGACAGGTAAAATCCTATCGCCGCGAATTCCTGCTGCAAGCGCTCGACCGGCGGCCAGTCGGGGACTACGGGCAGCGCAGCGCGGGGTGCAAATCCCGGATCGATCGTGGCGAACAGGCTTTCCTGGCGGTTTTCGCGCTCCTCGGCGGCGAGGCTCGCCTGGCGCAGCAGTTGCTCCGCCGCGGCAAACGTCTGCGCCCGGTTCGGATTGAGGCTGTCAAAAGCGCCGGCCTTGACGAGGCTCTCGAATTGCCGGCGGTTGAAGCTCTTGGCGTTGAGCCGTCGCGAAAAATCGGGGAGATCCTTGAACCGACCGCGCGCCGCGCGCTCGGCGACGAGTTCCGTCATCGCCTGCCCGCCTACCCCCTTGATCGCCGCCAGAGCGTAGCGGATCGCCGGGTCGCCGGTTTTCGGATCGGGCTCGACCGTGAAGGTCACATCCGAATGGTTGATATCCGGCGGCAACAGCCGGATACCGAGCCGCACGAGTTCGTGCCGGAAGGCGTTGAGCTTGTCGGTATTGCCGAGGTCCAGCGTCATCAGCGCTGCGAGAAACTCGACCGGGTAGTTTGCTTTCAGGTACGCCGTCTGGTAGGCGACGAGTGCATAGGCGGCGGCGTGCGATTTGTTGAAGCCGTAGCCCGCGAACTTTGCCATCTGATCGAAAATGTGGTCGGCCAGTGCCGGATCGACGCCGCGCGCCGCCGCGCCTTCGATGAAGAGCTGCCGCTGCGCCTCCATCTCGGCCGGGATCTTCTTGCCCATCGCGCGCCGCAGCAGGTCGGCGCTGCCGAGGCTGTAGCCGGCCAGCACCTGAGCGATCTGCATGACCTGCTCCTGGTAGATCATGATCCCGTAGGTTTCTCTCAGGATCTCCTCGAGCGCGGGGTGCAAATAATCGGCCGTCTCCTCGCCGTGTTTGACCGCGATGTAGCGCGGGATGTTCTCCATCGGGCCCGGCCGATAGAGTGAAACCGTGGCGATGATGTCCTCGAAGCGGTCCGGGCGGAGCTTTTTCATCATGTCGCGAACGCCAGCGCCTTCGAGCTGGAACACCCCGACCGTGTCGCCCCGCGCCAGGAGCTCGTAAGCGCGGGGATCGTGGAGCGGCAGGTTAGATAAATCGAGTTCGACGCCGCGGGCGGCGAGGAGGTCGCGCGTACGTGCCAGCACCGTCAGGGTCTTGAGACCGAGAAAATCGAACTTAACCAGCCCTGCCGGCTCGACCCATTTCATGTTGAATTGCGTGACCGGGATATTGGAGCGCGGGTCGCGGTAGAGCGGCACAAGCTCGATCAGCGGGCGGTCGCCGATGACAACCCCCGCAGCATGGGTCGAGGCGTGCCGGTAGAGGCCTTCGAGCTTGAGGGCAATCGTGATCAGACGCGCCACGTTCTCGTCCGCATCGCGCAGTTGCTGCAGTGCCGGCTCGCTGGCGATCGCTTTTTCCAGCGTGACAGGGTGTGCTGGATTATTCGGGACCAGCTTGCACAAGCGGTCGACCTGCCCGTAGGGCATTGCAAGCACCCGGCCGACATCGCGCAACACCGCGCGGGCCTGCAATTTGCCGAAGGTGATGATCTGCGCGACCCGGTCGCGGCCGTATTTCTGCTGCACGTAGCGGATCACCTCGTCGCGCCGGTCCTGGCAGAAATCGATGTCGAAATCCGGCATCGACACCCGTTCGGGGTTCAGGAACCGCTCGAACAACAGGCCGAAGCGCAGCGGGTCAAGATCGGTGATTGTTAGCGCCCAGGCGACGACCGAGCCCGCCCCCGATCCGCGGCCCGGACCGACCGGAATCCCCTGCCGCTTCGCCCATTTGATAATGTCCGAGACGATCAGGAAATATCCGCCAAAGCCCATCCGGATGATCGTCGCGAGCTCGAATTCAAGGCGCTCGCGATAACGCATCGCCGAACCTTCGGCTTGGAGGTTCTGGGCCGCGAGCCGAACCTCGAGCCCGGCCCGGGCGGCGCTGCGCAGCGCAGTCTCCTCGTCGAGCCCCTCACCGCTCGCAAAGGCCGGCAGGATCGGCTGGCGCGGCCGCGGAACGAAGGCGCAACGGCGCGCGATGACCAGAGTATTATCGCAGGCTTCCGGCAGATCGGCGAAGGCCTCCCGCATTTCCGCCGCCGGCCGAAAATAATGGAGGCGCGTCAGCCGTTTGCGATCGCTAGCGGCGAGTGCCGTACCCTGGGCGATGCACAGCAGCGCATCATGCGCCTCGTAAAAATCAGGATCGGGGAAATGGACATCGTTGGTGGCGACGAGCGGTAAGCCGTGGCGATAGGCTAGTTCCACAAGGCCCGCTTCGCATCGAGCTTCCTGCGGCGTTCCATGGCGCGTCAGCTCGACATAGAGCCGGCCGGGAAACGCCTGCGAGAGTTCGCGCAGCACCGTCTCAGCGGCTTCGGCTTGTCCTTCGGCAAGCAATCGGCCGGCAGGGCCCTTCGGACCGCCCGTCAGGCAGAGGAGCCCCTCGCTGGAATTCGCCAGATCGCAGCGGCTGATTGCGGGCTCACTCGGGGTTTGCGCCGTGAGATAGGACTGGCTGACCAGCCGGAGCAGGTTCCGGTAACCGGCCTCGTTCTGCACCAACAAGACAATGCGGTCGGGCTCCGACAGCGCCCGGCTGAGGCGGTTCGACCCTTCTGCCCTGGCGCGCTCGAGCGCGATTTCGCAGCCGATAATCGGCTGGATCCCAGCAGCACAGCAGCTCGTCGCGAATTCGAGCGCGCCGAACAAGTTGCCGCTGTCCGTGATGGCCACTGCCGGCATCCGTTGCGCCCGGCACAGGCCGGCCAGCTCCTCGATTTTGATCGCGCCGGCCGAGAGCGAATACGCGGTGTGAAGGCGGAGGTGAACGAAATCAGCATGCGGCATATCGGCAACATCGCATACGCCGCGCATCGAGTCATTCGGCGGCGCGCACTTCAGGGGATCAGCCGGCAGCAGGGGATGCCGTTTGGCGGCGGGTCGGCAAACCCGCCTCGTCGATTCGCGACGTCGCCGGTTGGAATGGCCAGACACGCGATCCGGGAGATCCACGCCGTCGACAAGCCCCATCTCGGGGCCCGCCTCCGCGCAGCGCTCTTTCTTTTACTGCTCGCACTTTCGAGGTGACACTGCAATTGCGGGTGGCGTGAGTGTTTCCGCGGCGATGCGACGGGCACTGGCCGAACGGCCCAATCTGCTCGCACTGCGGCACGGTCGGTTACGCGCGGCGATCGAGGCACGATCGGCGGATCTGGCCGGCCCGACTTGCCAGCACGAGTTCCGCGTGACGGTTGGCAAGGAACTCACCTGCCCGCTCGAGAAGGGGTTCCACGCGACTTTCCGATCGCCACATCGTCGGAAATCATCGCGGCGCTCCAGGTCTAAAGACCTGTTCCGCGGCTCTTACGAGACTGCGTGGCTTCTTGGACCTGTGAGCAGCGCGGCAAGCGATCCGCCGTGGGCTCCCCAGCAGGCGCCCACTACGGCTTACCCGTATCGGTCTTCCGCCGGCTGGATCGTGCCGCTTTTCCTGCCGCACTCGGAAACTCTCGGCAAGCGACCCGCCAAATGGATGGCGGACGCGGCCTGGGGCGAAGTGCAGCGATAGCTCGCCTACAAATCGATCGCCTTCAGCCTGCCATCCTCGAGCGCGACAATGCGGTCGAGCTGGCGCGCGAGTTCGGTATTGTGGGTCGCGATCAACGCGGCCAGCCCGTTATTCCGCACCAGTTCGAGCAGTGTGTTGAGCACTCCCTCTCCGGTCGCATGGTCGAGATTTCCGGTCGGCTCGTCTCCGAGCAGGATGTTCGGACCATTGGCGAGCGCACGAACGATTGCGACCCGCTGCTGCTCACCGCCGGACAGCCGTGCCGGCCGGTGCAAGGCACGCGGCGCGAGGCCCACGCGGTCGAGCAACTGCGCGGCTTTCTCTTGCGCGCGCCGGCGCGCAACCCCGGCGATCATCTGAGGTAGCATGACATTCTCGAGCGCTGAGAATTCCGGGAGCAAATGGTGGAACTGGTAGACGAAGCCAATTTCTGAGCGCCGCAGCAGTGTCCGCCGCTCATCGGATAGCGTGCCGCAATCCTCTCCATCGATCAGGACCGCTCCGCCGTCGGGCCGCTCCAGCAGCCCCGCCACATGCAGCAACGTCGATTTTCCGGCTCCGGATGGCCCGACCAGCGCGACGACCTCGCCGGGCTGCAAGGCGAGATCGACCCCGTTCAGGACGTGCAGCTCGGTGCTGGCCTGCTTGAAGACCCGACGCACCCCGCGCAGCTCGAGAGCGGCCCCGGCGGGCATCCGGGGATCACTCGTAGCGTAAGGCTTCGACCGGGTCGAGCCGCGCGGCACGCCAGGAAGGATAGAGCGTGGCAAGAAACGACAGGGCGAGGGCCATGATGACGACAGCCGCTACCTCGCCGCTGTCAATCCGCGCCGGGATGCGCGTGAAAAAATAGATCTCGGCCGAGAACAGCTCGACATGCAGAATATTTTGCAGGAATTGCCGGATCGGCTCGAGGTTGCGGGTAATGACGATTCCGAGCACGAAACCTGCGAGCGTCCCGGCGATCCCGATGCTGGCGCCGCTCAGCATGAAAATCCGCAGCACCATCCCCCGCGAGGCGCCCATCGTTCGAAGGATGGCAATATCACGCCCCTTGTCTTTGACCATCATGATCATGCTGGAAATGATGTTAAACGCGGCCACGACGATGATCAGCGTGAGGATCAGGAACATGACGTTGCGCTCGATCTCCACGGCGCTGACGATGCCCGAATTGGCGCGCTGCCAGTCGAGGATGCGGACCTGGCCCCCGAGCGCAGCAGCGATCAACTGCGCCGCGTGCGTCGACTGGTCGGCGTCCGCGACAAAGACTTCGAGATAGCTGACCGCGTCGGGCAGTCGGAAGAACAGCTGCGCCGCGTTGAGCGGCACGTAGATGAAGCTATTGTCGTATTCGTAATAGCCGACCTCGAACAGTGCGACGACGTGATAGGTCTTAACGCGCGGCATCGTGCCAAAGGCGGTCGCGGTCCCCTGCGGAGAGAGCACCGTGATCGGACTGCCGACGGTAATCCCCAGCCGGCGCGCGAGCCGAACGCCGACTGCGACGCCGTCATCGTCGAAATCGTTGAGCGAGCCTTGGACGATGTGGTCGGCCAGCAGCGGCAGGGAGCGTAAATCATCGGGCCGGATGCCGCGTACCAGCGCGCCTGCGGCGCCCGCTTCCGCGGTCGCCATCACCTGGCCCTCGATGAGCGGCGTGACGCGCGTGACACCCGGAAGCTCGCGCACCTTTTGCGCGGCCGCGTCGAAACCGGTGAGCGAGCCGGCTTGGCCGTAGACCGCGAGATGGCCGTTGAGACCGAGGATGCGGCCGATCAGGTCGGCGCGGAAGCCGTTCATCACTGCCATGACGATGATCAGGGTGGCGACACCGAGCGCGATCCCGAGCAGCGAAAAGATTGCAATGACGGAGACAAAGCCTTCCTGCCGCCGCGCCCGCAAATAGCGAAACGCGACCATCCTCTCGAAGGTATTGAAGATCACGCGGGATCCGGAATCGGCCGCTCGCCGTCCTGGAGCTTCCCACTGCGCGGGCCCTTCCTTCCTCCCTCCGATCGGGCGCGGCCGGGCCGCCGCGCCTTCGTTCCCGGCGCGCTTGCGGCGAGAGGGCCCGGCTCGGAAGCGGTCAGCAGGCGGAGCGCCGTTTCGATGGAGACGTCCTGCCGCTCGCCGGAACGGCGATGCTTGACCTCGATTGTGCCGCCGGCAATGCCGCGCGGGCCGATTACGAGCTGGTCGGGAAGGCCAATAAGGTCCATCGTCGCGAACTTGGCGCCCGGAGATTCGTCGCGGTCATCGTAGAGCACCTCGACATTGGCGCCCAGCAGCTTGCCGTAGAGGTCGTCGGCGGTGTCGCGGCAGCGCGTATCGCCCGGGCGAAGATTGATCAGACCGATGCGGAACGGGGCGACGCTTTCCGGCCAGATAATGCCCGCGCCGTCGTGGTTTGCTTCAATCAATGCGCCCACCAGGCGCGATACGCCGATCCCGTAGGACCCCATCTCGAGCGCTGCCGTCTCGCCGTCGGGACCAATCACCAGGGCTCCCATCGGCTGCGAATACTTATCACCGAAGTAGAAGATGTGGCCCACCTCGATCCCGCGCGCCTCTACCAGCTCTTCCCGCGGGACCGGGCAGGAATCCGGTTCGTGCTTCTCGTCCGTCGCGGCATAAAGCCCTGTCCAGCGCTGAAATATCGGCTCCAGATCGCCGTGGTAGTCGACCTCGGTCGCGAGAATGTCCGTCGAAAGCCATGCACGATCGCAGTAAACAGCCGATTCGCCGGTTTCAGCCAGAATGACGAACTCGTGGGAGAGCTCGCCGCCGATGGGCCCGGTGTCGGCGCGCATCGGGATCGCCTTCAATCCCAGGCGGGCGAACGTCCGCAGATAGGCGACGAACATCTTGTTGTACGAGCGCTTCGCCCCGGCAGCATCGAGGTCGAAGCTGTAGGCGTCCTTCATCAGGAACTCGCGACCGCGCATAACGCCAAAGCGCGGCCGGACCTCGTCGCGGAATTTCCACTGGATGTGATAGAGCATTCTCGGCAGGTCGCGGTAGCTCTTGATCGAGGCGCGGACGATCTCGGTCACTTGCTCCTCGTTGGTCGGCCCGTACAGCATTTCACGATCGTGTCGATCACGGATGCGCAGCATCTCCTTGCCGTAATCGTCATAACGGCCGCTCTCCCGCCACAGCTCGGCCGGCTGGACGGTCGGCATCAGTATCTCCAGCGCCCCTGCGCGATCCTGCTCCTCGCGCACGATCCGTTCGATCTTCTTCAGGACGCGCAGGCCGAGTGGCAACCAGGAATAGATGCCGGCGCTCGACTGACGGATCATCCCGGCGCGCAGCATCAATCGATGCGAGACGATTTGGGCCTCGCTCGGGTTCTCGCGCAGCAGCGGCAGGAAATATTCGGAAAGACGCATTCGCACTCACCCCAGCATCGGGCCCGCGCACTCTAAGCAAGCCGTCAAGGGCTGTCTATGTGCCGCTGCCCGATTTTGCGGCCGGGACGGCTTGGCATCGATTGAGCCGATGGTAACGGACCGCGTCGACACGGACCTTCAGCGTTCCATATTGCTCGCGGTTGTTTCTATTTCAGGGGGCGGATTGTCCTCGGGCTGCTGTCGCTGCGCCAACAGGCGCCCCACCTCGTCGTCCGCTGTCTGTGTGAAATCGTCGTACCAGTGGCCGACCGCGAAAAACGGCGCGGGCGTGATCGCGCAGATCACTTCGTCAGCCTCCGTCTTCAGCGCCTCGGTGGTGTCGCGCGACGCCGTCGGGACTGCAACGACGAGCCGCTCGGGCCGCTGGCGGCGCAGCGCCCGAATGGCGGCACGCATTGTCGCGCCGGTCGCCAACCCGTCATCCACCAGGATCACGGTTCGCTTTTCCACATTGGGCGGGGCACGACCGCGCCGATACAGAAGCTCGCGCCGTTTCAACTCCTCCATTTCCTGCGCCGTTACCGCCTCGATGACATCGTCCGCGACACCCAGCGGCTCGACGACCTCTTGGTTGAGAACCCGCACCCCGCCCGTCGCGACGGCGCCCATGGCGAGCTCCTCCTGGCCGGGAACCCCCAGCTTGCGCACGAGAAAGACGTCGAGCGGCGCGCGCAGAGCGCGAGCAACCTCGTAAGCGACCGGGACACCACCGCGCGGCAGTCCCAAGACCAGAAGGTGGGGGTGGTCGGCATAGGCGGTCAGGCTGTCGGCGAGCAGCCGGCCCGCTTCGCGGCGATCACGAAATCGTTTCGGCCTCATCTGTGTTTCCCGGGCGGAAACCCTGCCGTGCAGGACAGGGAGGGAGCCCGTCTCTTGCGGTTGATGCCAGCGATTTCTCCGCGTATGCTGGCGGCACGCTGTTTACAATCCGGCTTGGCGGGTTGCTGCGAAAGGCCGCAGCACAATAGTCCCTGCCGGCATCCGCCCAGATGCAGCCGCTAGTTCGCCTGCTTCGCCGCCCTCGTGCGCCGCTAGTGAATCAAGCGCTCGCTATCTCCTAAAGCGTCCCGCTCTTTGATTGCTCGATGGCGGAAGCGATGCGCCCGGCGGCCTCTGCAAAACGCCTGGGCGGAAGCCTCGCGAGGGCGTGCCGGCAGTCCCGAGCAACCGCGCTCCACATTGATCTCGGCATTGGTCAGCCGCACGGCCAGGGGTGTTATTGCCAAAAAAGCAAAAGACCTCGCACATTCCGGGTGTGACTGCGCCGCAAAGATCCCGGACCCGGCCGCTCCAAACGCTTGCGTGCATGTTGCGGATCCCGGTGGCGCAGCACGGATTGACCGACATCCGACAAACCGCCCGCCCGCGCGGAGCTTGTGCTCGATCCGGACGCCTATGTCGCACCCTGGCCGCTCTTTCATCGGGCATGTGGGAGGCGGGCCAGCGTGCGCATGAACGGCGCCGACGGCGATGCTCGGCCCTCGATCATTCTCACGGTCCAGGCCTGCCTTTCAACCGATCTCAGGGGGGTCAACGTCTCATCGTTTGTGCCGCTCGGCGGGTCCAGGATCAACGGCAGCCGATCCGCCACGTGCGGGCGGTCCGCCACGCTCGACTCGAATGGGTCGCGGCGATTGCGACAGGCAACGCGGCAGGGCTCGCCGCAGGGCGGTCTTCCTCGGACAGGAAGACGAGCGGCCGACCGGGCGCCTTCGGCGAAGGGGCGTTCCACCCCTGCCGCCGGGGCGGGCGGGAGTGCGTCTCTCGCGCCGCCGAATGCGGCTGCGATACCGGCGCGACTGAGACCCCTGCCGGCGCAACCCTCCCCGGCAAGCGCCATCCCCTCGCAGCGCGGCTCGGCGACGATAGCCGACAGAGTGCGCCGTCGGATCCCCCGTTCACGATGGCGGCATCACAGTCCGCGCCGCAATCACCCATTCTGCCCGCCCTCACAGTGGAGTGTCCCCCGGAACTGCGGCTGCATGGCGGGATGTTCTCGATCGCAGTCATAAGCTGGCGTCTGCGAGAATTTCTTTAAAATTTGCGTGACGGACATCAGCCGATATGCGTAAGATCATTTCCTGCGAGGGCAGGTCCGAGTTTAGGGAGGAACCGACCGTCCCGGCGGAGACGTGGGTTCGAGCGGTTGCGAGAACCGAAAAGAGGCAGGCGCCGAGCCTGCCTCTTCGCTTGCGCATCGCGATGAAGGCGTATCTCAACTCGCACGCGAGGTTTGCGCGCCTCCCCTCCCCGCGGGGAGGGGATGAGATTTGGGTGTATGCCGGAAGCCCGAGGGTCGCCGGACCGAGTCGAAAAACTGGAGACCAGATTGACCGGGAAGTTCAAGGCCAACGTCTTCGGACCTCTTGCTTTCTCAGTTCGGACCTTTTGAAGCTGCAGGCAAGCCCCGAGAAAGGCCCGAACCGGGCCTTGCTCAAACGGCTGCGGCAACATGGGCACGGAAGCGAATGCTTTTCTCCCCGGCCCTTACGAGTTACCCATCTCGTGCGTGCTCCTCAGGGAAGCAGGATATCCGGCAGGGCATCCCCCTTCCGGGCAAACAAATTGGCAATTCGGGTCAAGAGGGAGGATGCCGCCTCCCGCCCTGGAGGGTGAGGTTTCCGGGCAAAGAAAATTTCCGATGATTAAGTTAAGTTAGTGTTTTAGCTGCGCGCAGGCACAGGACCGCAGCGTGTCCGGCGCGCATCAGCTCCCGCGAGACATATCTCAACGAGGCTCTTATGCTCCCGTACACCGTCGCCGGGCGTGCGCAGGGGTAAGGAAGGGACCGGAGGTAAACAATGGTGGTCAAGCGTGGATATCATTTCTATCAAAACCCCGGGCCGACCAATATCCCGGACCGCGTCCTACGGGCGATGGACCGCGGGGCGATCGACTTTACCGGCGCTCAATTCCGCGAAATTTCAGAAGAGTGCTTTGCCGGCCTGAAGCGGGTATTCAAGACCCAACAGACGATCCTTGCCTACGCCGCCTCAGGTCATGGCGCCTGGGAGGCGGCGCTGGTCAACCTGTTCTCGCCGGGCGACAAGCTGCTGGTCGTCGAGAGCGGCTTTTTCTCGCTCAATTGGGGGATGCGGGGCGAGGCGTTCGGGCTCGAGGTCGAGACGCTTGCTAATGACTGGCGCAGCGCCGCCAATCCCGCAAAACTCGAGAACCGGCTGCGCGAGGATCGCGATCACAAGATCAAGGCGGTGCTCGTCGTCCACAATGAGACCTCGACCGGGGTGCTCAACGACGTAGCCGGCCTCCGGCGCGCAATTGACGCCGCGAATCATCCGGCGCTCTATCTCGTAGATGTGATCTCGTCCTTGGGATCGACGGATTTCCGGATGGACGAATGGGGCGTCGACGTGGTCGTCGTCGGTTCTCAGAAGGGGCTGATGTTGCCGACTGGAATGGCGTTTACCGGCGTCAGTTCGCGGGCGCTCGCCGCGGCCGCCGAGGCAAAGTTGCCGCGGGTCTATTGGGATTGGCGACGGTTGCTCGGCGAAGGCTCGCAGGCCTATTGGAACGGGACTGCGCCGGTCCACTTCTTTTACGGCCTGCAGGAGGCGTTGCGGATGATCGAGGAGGAGGGTCTCGAGAATGTCTTCGAGCGCCACCGTCGCCTGGCCGAGGCAACGCGGCGAGCGGTTCGCGCTTGGCGGCAGAATGACGGGCCGGAGATCTTTGCCATCGATCCGCGGGCGCAATCCGATTCAATAACCGCGGTGCAGGTGCCTGAGGGCTGGGATGCCGACAAGGTGCGCCAGCTGTGCCTCGACAAATTCAATGTGTCGCTCGGCGGCGGACTCGACCGTCTGCACGGCCATGTCTTTCGTATCGGGCACATGGGCGATCTGAACGAGCCGATGATGCTGGGTGCCCTCGCCGCCGTCGAAATGGCGCTCGAGCTGACTGGGGTGCCGCATGGCAAAGGCGGAGTCGCCGCGGCGATGGATTATCTGGTGCGCTCAGAACAGGAATAAATTTCCCGCGCGTCTCGTCACACCCACGACAGCCGATGCCTATATGTGCCAGGCGCCTCGCCGTGTTCGACGGGGTGCCTTTGGATTACGGCACACCCGAAGACGTATCGATGACGGATCGTCCCGAACTCGCTCGCGCAATCGTACAGGACGCTGCACGGCAATACATCGCGAGCCGCCGGGAGCGCATTGATGCGTTTGTCGATCGCCATTTCACATTCGCCGGCAGCCTGGCACTGCATCGGCGGGCGATTGGTTGGGATCTCGTTCGCGCGCCGCTTAATCTGTTCTTAGCCGGTCCGGCGCTCATTGCCAGGCTTGCAAACTGGCTAGCGCACCGATCGGGCAGCCAGCGCGCAGCAGCCTGGCTTGCCCGGCGCCGGCTCCTGCTGGAGACGGATGTCGCCCGCGAAGTTGAGAGGCTGCTGGCAACGGAGCTTCTCGAGATCCGCTGCTGCGGGCAGGGGAGTGCGTATCGCGATGCGATCGCCGAGACGATCCTCGCCGACAGCCGAACGGCGGAAAGGCTCGGCGCCCTGATTGGGGCGCTTGCCGGTGTGAAGCCGGAGAGCCGCCGCCTGGCGGCGGCTGTCGAAAATTATCTCGGGTTGCGCACGGCGGCGGCCGAGATCACGACCAGCGTTGCCGCCGCCGGCATCGGAGCTCTGGCGATCAAGCAGGCAACTCCCGGTCTGGTGACCTTGAGTTCGGCGCTTGCCGGAATGATCGCCCAGCAAGCAGCAATCGCCGCGTTTCCGCTCGGCGCCGGTCTCGGCGCGTTATGGTACGGTCTGTTTCCGGCGGCTGCGGGTACCGGGCTGCTGGCCACCACGATGGGTGGCGTGTTTGTCTGCGCTGCCCTGCTATCGGCTTTTTCCGGCATTCTGACCGATCCGCTGCAGCGTCGTCTCGGTCTTCACCGGCGTCGGCTTCTGTGCCTGCTGGACGGGTTGGAAGCCATTCTCTGCGGAGAGGCGGATCGCCCTATGACGATGCGCGACCACTACGTGGCGCGCCTTGTCGATCTATTCGATTTGGTTGCTCTCGCATTGCGGGCTTCTCATGCCTAGACGCCGGATTGCATCAGTGACTCTGGTTGGCTACAACCCTGGTAATTCTTGGAGGATCATGCAGTGAAAGAAGGGATTCACCCGGACTATCACGAGATTACCATCGTCATGACAGATGGGACCTCGTATCAGACCCGCTCGACTTACGGCAAGCCGGGCGACACATTGCGGCTCGAGATCGACCCGAAATCGCATCCCGCGTGGACAGGCGGGCAGCACCGTCTGGTCGACGCCGGCGGACAGCTCGCCCGCTTCAACAAGCGCTTCCAGGGCTTCGGCATCAAGCGCTAACCCTTGACGGAACTTTGACAATCACCATCTAACCACTGCGCAATCGCCAACCAGGGATTGCGCGGCAGTAACTGGCACTCGGCCGTATGGCGGGTGTCGCGAAGCCATGTTGCTCAATGGAGGATGTGGTCATGGACCGATTTGATTTCTCTCCGCTGTTCCGGTCGACGATCGGCTTTGATCGCCTGACCCGCCTGGTCGATGCGGCGACGCGTCTCGACAGTGCATCGCCTGCTTATCCGCCTTACAACATCGAAAAGACCGGCGAAGACGCCTATCGGCTGACGATGGCAGTAGCCGGGTTCTCGCCCGAAGAGCTGGACATCACCGTGCAGGAAAATTCCCTCGCGGTGATCGGCAGGTCGAAAAAGGACGACGACGACAGCCGCTACCTGCATCGCGGGATCGCGCGCCGCGCGTTCGAGCGACGCTTCAGCTTGGCCG
>JAFMSA010000413.1 GCA_017353855.1 Alphaproteobacteria bacterium | reverse complement strand
TGTCTATACAGGCCTTGTCTATACAGGCGAATTTGCTCGGCAAGGGCAAGGAGGCCGGCGGCTTGCGCAAAACCCTTGTGCCTTGTGCCAATAGAGCCCGTCAGCTTGGAGCGCGATCGAGTTGCGTTGGCGCTGCCTGACGTTCGCTATTAACGGATCTTATGGGAGGACGTGATGCCTGACGAGGACGCGTCGTCGTCGCATGTCAGCCCGTTCCTGAAGCGTCGCGTCCGTGCGGTTTTCGGCGCGTTGATGCTGGTCATGCTCCTCGCCTCGCTCGACCAAACCATTGTCTCGACCGCGCTGCCAACGATCGTCGGCGACTTCGGGCAGCTTGCGCACCTGTCGTGGATTGTGACGGCCTACCTGCTGGCAACGACAATTGTGGCGCCGCTCTATGGGAAGCTCGGCGATCTCTTTGGGCGCAAGATCGTGTTACAGAGCGCCATCTTGCTGTTCCTTACCGGCTCGGCGCTGTGTGGGCTGAGCCGGTCGATGACCGAGCTGATCGCCTTCCGAGCGTTGCAGGGGCTTGGCGGTGGTGGACTGATGGTGACAACAATGGCGGTCGTCGGCGACATCTTCTCGCCACGGGAACGCGGCCGCTATCAAGGCGTCTTCGGCGGCGTGTTCGGCCTGGCGACCGTGCTCGGTCCACTGATCGGTGGGTTCTTTGTCGAGCAATTGAGCTGGCGTTGGATTTTCTATATCAACCTGCCGCTTGCGATTGTCGTGCTCGCAGTTATCGGTTACGCCTTTAGCCCACCTCCGACAAAGCGCCACCCGCGCATTGACGTCCCTGGCGCGGCGCTGCTCGCAGTAATGCTGTCGGCGCTGATTCTGCTTACTAGCCTCGGCGATACGCTAGACTGGCATTCGGCGCCGGCAATCGGATTGATCAGTGCGACCGTCGCGAGCCTGGGCGGCTTCATCTGGGTCGAGCACCGTGCCGTCGAGCCGCTGTTGCCACTATATCTGTTCGGCAACCGCGTTTTTTCGATTGCCTGTGCGGTCGGGTTCATCGTCGGGCTAGCGCTGTTCGGCTCGCTCACCTTCATGCCAATGTACCTGCAAGTTGTGAAGGGCATCAGCTCCACTGATGCCGGAATGACATTGACCCCGATGATGGCTGGGGTGCTGGTGACATCGATCGGCAGTGGCCGGATCATCAGCCGAATTGGCCGTTACCGGCCGTTCCCGATCGTTGGCACTGCGATCATGACGGTGGCGCTCGGCCTATTGGCGACACTCGAGACCGGTACAAGTGTGTGGACGACCGTCGTCTACATGATTGTACTCGGGCTCGGCGTCGGCCTCGTTATGCAGGTGCTGGTGTTGGCGGCGCAGAATGCTGTCGATTACCGCAACCTCGGTGTTGTGACCTCGGGGACGACCTTGTTTCGATCGATGGGCGGCTCAATCGGGGTTTCGCTATTCGGCGCGATCTTCACCAGCAATCTTGTCACGCATCTTCACGCGGCCTTCCCCGACGCGGCAAGACTGCCATCCGCGACGGCCCCGGCGGTAATCCTGGCATTGCCAGGCAAGTCGCGGTCACTTTACCAAGCGGCGTTCACCGCGGCGCTGCACCCGGTGTTCCAGCGTGCTGCAGTCGTCGCCGCATTCGGCTTCATGCTTACGTGGTTCCTGAAGGAGGTTCCACTGCGCGGGCCGACGCCGCGCTCGGGGCTGGGCGCGAACGTGGCAAGAGACGCGGTGGTCGACGACATTCGTGCGACCTGATAATTTATCTTCGCTTGCGGCCGGAAAAATCAGATCAGCTGTTTTCGGCACGTCGCCCGTCCACGCCTTCTCCGACGAAAGGCGGCTCACTGAACCCTTAAGCGAGCACTCAGTCTGCGGTTGCGACGGACCGTTATGCTCGGAAAGAGACACCCGTCACGCGGCAGAAATGACCCCGAGCGATTGACCCTCTTAGGCTCTCAACCCACGCGCCCCGGGGTAACACCGGCGCGAGGCTTGGGCTGGCGATCGGAGGGCAGGGTGAGGAACCAGGCTAGCGTGTCGGCGGCGGTGGGTGGTAGAGGGCGGCAGGTGCCGCCCGCAGTGATGGCGGCACGAATGTCACGGCGGTGAAAGCCGAACGTTTCGCCCTCCCCGGGGATCCACACAGTATCGCGCCAAGCCGAAACTTTATTCGCCTTCAGGCAAGGCCGTCGGTACCCAGACGAGTTCGGCATCAGCCCGAACACCTTGCGCGATGGCCGCCAGCATTTCGCGCATGGTGATGGGAAGGGCGGGACTGCCGGCCTTAAACATGCCGGTGATGCGCTGTTCGGCCAAGCGGATAGTCCATTCGGCCAAGTCGCGTACGTCGATGAACCGCACCGGATCGCTTCCGTCGCCCCGGCGCTAGGATGTCGCCGCCGCGTGGCCCGGGAGGTCCTTTTTGGCCTGCCCGGCAGCTTGCGAAAGCCGGCGACAAAAGCAGTTCGCCGCGTTACTCTCAACCCGAGGCGCACCGAAAAGAGAGCCCATTTGAACGGGAGGAAACCTGATGGCGTTTATTGCCGAGCCCGCAACACCAGTTGCGTGGTGGAAGGAACCGACTCGCCAGCAATGGCACGCCTGGATCGCGGCGTGGCTCGGCTGGGTGCTGGATGCCTTCGATTTCACGATCTTCCTGCTGATCATGGCGCCGATCGCCAAGGAATTCGACGTGCCGCTGGTCGAGGTCACGGCGGTGTTCACGATCACGTTGTGGATGCGGCTCGTCGGCGCCACCGCCTCCGGCTGGCTTGCGGATCGGGTTGGGCGCAAGCTCCCGCTTATGATCTCGATCGCCTGGTACTCGTTAGCCAACTTGCTCGCGGGGCTGGCGCCGACCTTCTGGCTGCTGTTCCTGTTCCGCGCGCTGCTCGGCATCGGCATGGGCGCTGAATGGCCGGCTGGCGCGGCACTTGCGTTGGAGCAATGGCCGCAGCGCTCACGCGGCCTGATGGGGAGCGTGCTACAATCCTCATGGGGCATCGGCGCCATCCTGTCGAGCGCCGCCTACGGCCTGCTCTACAATGCGATCGGCTGGCGCGGCCTCTTGATCATCGGCGTATTGCCAGCCTTGGCGCTGGTCTATATCCGTATCTACGTCAAGGAACCGGCGGTGTGGGTCGAGAACCGGCGCATCCAGCGCACCCAGAAGCGCGAGGTTCGCCTGCCGCTGATCAGCATCTTCAAACGGGGTATGCTGGGCAATACGCTGACCGCGTGCTGGTGGATGGCGAGCGGTTTTGTCGCCGCCTATTCGGTCGTCGGCATGTTCCCGACCTACCTGCAGAAGGAAGTGCAACTGAGCCCGGCTTTCGTCGCGTTGCCGGTCATGCTGCAGAGCGTCGTCTTCTTTGTGGCGAGCTTTGGCTGGGGTTGGGTGGCCGACGCGATCGGCCGACGGTGGGCGCTGATCCTGCCAGCTATCGGCGGCATTTTGGTCGCGCCGTTCTACCTGCTGACCCACAACTATCCGATGATCGTCGCCTTCTTTGCGCTGCAAGGCGCCTTCGCCGGCGGCGGTATGTATGCCCAGAACCCGACCTATCTCGCCGAACGCTTTCCGACCGAGGTGCGCGCTACCGCCGGCGGGTTCTGCTATCACCAGGGCGCGATCTTCGGCGGGTTGACGGCACCGATCCTGACCTATCTCGCCGTCAGCCTGCACCTGGGTTTCGCGATTCCGATGCTGATCGGAACCACCGCCGGAGCCGTCAGCTTCATCGCGGCGCTGCTGCTCAGTCCGGAAACTCGCGGAAAGCAATTGGTGCCAGACGTAGTGCTGGCCTGAGCCAACTGACCGGCCGTCAACGCCGTGGCCGGGGTCGGTCGTGCGTGTGACTGGCAGGCATCCCCGGAACGATACCGACCATTCACGCGCTCCGGGCTCGCTGATACTCAGTCGGAAAACCCTTAACGAAATCAGCCGTTGAGACGCGCTGATCTTCTGGTCGAGATCGCGCTGCGGACGAAGGTGATGAAAAATCGATATTCCGCGATAGATGGTCTCGCCCGATTTGCTAATCGACTGTTCCCGATTGAGAGACCGGTCATGAGACGCGACGAAAGCCTGATATCGCTTATCGCCCCCGCGGTCGCTGCGGCGGCGGCTTCACCGCCGGACGCGAGCGCCTAACCGGCTCCAGCGCCGCCGTTCGCGCTGGAGAAATGCTACGGCATCGCCGCCGCGGCACAGAACGACAGTTAGACAGCCACGCATTCCTGTGCAGGGGAAGCAAAGGACGCGGGATCCGGGTTCATGGATTTACGTGCCGGCGCAGGTGTGCAGCAAAATCGGCGGCGGCAGCCTTAAGCGATCCTGGCGCAGGCGGTGCGCGCGACCTGCGATCCCACGGCCTCGCGCTGCTGACGGTGGCGCCTACTGCATCGTCCATCCGTCTCGCTTGGCTCTATGCAGCGTGACGCAATCTCGATGATATCGTAAAGCAGCTGAACCGGCGGGTCGTCGCATCGGTGCAGCGTGAATTCTGCGGCACGCCAGACGATGCGTGGTCGGTTCAGATGTCGGTCCTGTCGATCTTTACGCAAGAGGCGATCGCACCGACGGACGAGCGAAGCGTCTGCACCCATACCCTCTCGTGGATCGCCTTGGCTTTCCGAGCGGCGCATTCCGGCATTGATCGTGATTCTCCTGGGCGGGGCCAGCTAGATCGGCTCGCATCAGCTCGATTCTCGCGCGCCAATGGCCGCGGACGCCAAGCCGCAT
>JAFMSA010000412.1 GCA_017353855.1 Alphaproteobacteria bacterium | reverse complement strand
CTGCACTTGATGGCGCTGCACCGCCACGGTTCCAACAACCCGCTGGGAATCGATAAAAAGGGGCCGCAGGACACGCTGCCCTTCCATCCCTATTTCACGATCAAGGACTTGTTCGGGCTGGCCGTCTTTCTCTTGATCTATGCTTTCTTCATCTTTTATGCGCCCAATGCGCTCGGCGAGCCCGACAATTATATTCCGGCGAATCCGATGCAGACGCCGAACCACATTGTTCCGGAATGGTACCTATTGCCCTACTACGCGATCCTCCGCTCGGTAACTTTTCCGATCTTATTCATTTCCGCCAAACTCGCCGGGGTAATCTTGGCGTTCTCCGCCATCCTTGTATTGTTCTTCCTGCCGTGGCTCGATACCTCGCCGGTGCGCAGTGCGCGCTTCCGGCCGATCTACAAATGGCTGTTCTGGCTCCTGGTGATCGACGTCCTGGCGCTCGGCTGGGTAGGCGCCAACCCGCCGCAGGGGATCGTCGTGACGGTCGGTCAGATCGCCACGCTCTACTATTTCGTCCACATGCTGATTCTCTTCCCGCTCCTCGGAAGGATTGAGCGCCCGCGACCGCTACCGCGCAGCATCGCCGATGCGGTGCTGCAAGAGGGCAGACCGCGGCTCGGCCGGACGCAAGCGCCGGCAGCGAAGTCCTGAGATGCGGACGCGCCTTTTTGTGGCCGGCGTATTAAGCCTCGCGATGTGGGGCGCCGGCTTCAGCGCGCACGCCGCCGATCAGCCATTGCCGCGACAGGAATGGTCGTTCGAGGGAATCTTCGGCACTTATGACCGGGCGTCTTTGCAGCGCGGCTTCCAGGTCTACAAGGAAGTCTGTTCCGCCTGCCACCCGGTCAAACACCTGTCTTTCCGCGATCTTACCCAGATCGGCTACAGCGAAGCCCAGGTCAAGGCGATCGCCGCCACCTATCAGGTGACCAACGCGGAGCCGAACGATCAGGGGCAGATGTTTCAGCGCCCGGGCCGGCCGTCGGACCCGATACCCGGGCCCTTCCCCAATGATCAGGCCGCGCGGGCGGCCAATAACGGCGCCCTGCCGCCGGACCAGTCGCTGCTCGTCAAGGCGCGTGAAGGAGGCCCCGATTACGTCTATGCGATCCTGACCGGATACAAGGAGGCCCCCGCTGGTTTCAAACTACTCCAGGGGATGAATTACAATGAGTATTTCCCCGGACATCAAATCAGGATGCCGCAGCCCCTCAGTGACGGGGCCGTGACCTTTGCCGACGGGACGCCGAACACGGTGCCGCAAATGGCCCACGACGTTGTCACGTTTCTCACCTGGGCTGCCGAACCCAACCTCGAGCAGCGGCACCGTACCGGGTTCAAGGTGATGCTGTTCCTGATCGTCGCGGTCGGTGTATTCTACGCAACCAAGCGCAAGATCTGGGCGACTGCCCATTAGGCTGGGGATGGCCGGGCCCGTTATCGGCATCATCGGGGGCAGCGGGCTTTACGAGATCGACGGGCTCGATCAGGTCGAGTGGCGGCGCGTCGAGAGCCCGTTCGGTCGGACTTCGGATGAGTTCTGCTTCGGCACCCTCGACACTCAGCCCGTGGTTTTCGTTCCGCGCCACGGGCGCGGACACGTGCTGCCGCCTTCGGAGATTAATTTTCGCGCAAATATCGATGCCCTCAAGCGCTGCGGCGTGAGCGACATCATTTCGCTTTCCGCAGTCGGCAGCTTGCGCGAAGACCTCGCCCCCGGCGACTTCGTCGTCATAGAACAGTTTATCGACCGGACCTTCGCAAGGGCGAAGAGCTTCTTCGGCGCCGGCTGTGTCGCTCATATCTCGATGGCGCATCCGGTCTGCAGGCGGATCGGCGATGCGCTCGTCGCGGCAGGATCCCCTGCCGGTCTGGCACTCAAGCGCGGCGGCACCTATCTCGTCATGGAAGGGCCGCAATTTTCAAGCCTCGCCGAAAGCGAGCTCTATCGGTCCTGGAACTGCGATGTTATCGGGATGACCAACATGCCCGAAGCGAAGCTCGCCCGCGAGGCGGAGATCTGCTACGCGACGCTCGCAATGGTCACCGATTACGATTGCTGGCATCCCGGCCACGACGCCGTCACGGTCGATATGGTCGTCGGCTTTCTCCGCGCCAATGCGCAAAAGGCCAAGGCGCTGATAAAGCGGACGATTCCGCTGTTGTCCGGACGCACCCGGCCGTGCCCGGAAGGCTGCGAGCACGCGCTTGATCATGCTGTGATCACGGCGCCCGGGCACCGCGACCCGGATATGCTCGCCCGTCTCCGTGCCGTCGCGGGACGCGTACTCGAACGCCCCGAGGGCGGGGACGTCACGTGAACGTTCAAGGCCGGCCGATGCGGACCATCTGGCTCGCCCGGGACGGGCGCACGGTCGAGATCATCGATCAAACCCAGCTGCCGCACGAGCTCGTGATCGCCCGGCTGAAGACAGTGGCGGATGCGGCTTGCGCGATCAGCACAATGCAGGTTCGCGGTGCGCCGCTGATCGGAGCGACCGCCTGCTACGGTGTGGCTCTCGCCGTAGCGGAGGACCCGTCCGACGCCGGGCTCGAGGCAGCGATCTCGCAGCTCGCAGCAACTCGCCCGACCGCCGTCAATTTGCGCTGGGCACTCTCACAGATGCGCAGGGCGCTCCGCGAAGCACCCGAGCGCCGCCGCCTTGCCGCGGCTTTGCACCAGGCGGGCGATATTGCCGAAGCCGACGTCGCGATCAACCGCGCGATCGGCGAGCACGGCGCCAGCGTTATTGCCGAGGCGTGGCGGCGGAAAGGCGATGAGAGACCACTCAATGTACTGACCCACTGCAATGCCGGGTGGCTCGCGACCGTCGATCACGGCACGGCGCTCGCGCCGGTCTATCGGGCGTATGACGACGGTGTCCCGATCCACGTATGGGTGGACGAGACCCGGCCGCGCAATCAGGGTGCCAGCCTCACCGCGTGGGAACTGGGCCAGCACGGCGTCACCCACACGGTGATCGTCGACAACGCCGGGGGTCACCTGATGACGCAGGGTCTCGTCGATCTGTGCATTGTCGGCACCGATCGCACCACCGCAGGCGGCGACGTCGCGAATAAGATCGGCACCTACCTGAAGGCGCTGGCGGCACGCGACAACGACGTCCCGTTCTATGTGGCGCTGCCCTCCCCAACGATCGACTGGCAGATCGAAAGCGGTGCCGAGATCCCGATCGAGCGCCGCCACGAACGTGAGGTTACTCACATCGAAGGTTGGACCGAGGAGGGGCGGCGCGTTGCCGTCCGCCTCACCCCACAGGGCAGCCCTGCTGCCAATTACGCCTTCGACGTGACCCCGGCGCGGCTCGTCACCGCGCTCATCACCGAGCGCGGCATCTGCCCCGCCTCGCGCGAGGGGCTGCTCGCGCTGTTCCCCGAACGGGCCGGTTGACCGGGAGCAGCGCGTCGGACGGGCCCGCGCGTTGCAAACGCAGCACAGCCGCACCGATGTCCCCAAAATATCCCGAGCCCGGAAGCACCCCACCCCCCATCACCGCCTCGCGCAACAAATCCACCAGCAGCGCAAATCCCCTGAAGCGACACCCAGGAAAGCTGGGCCCGTGTAGGAGACGGCGATGATCGCGACAGAGCCACGATGATGACGAGCGCAGTCGCCGCCCCCGCGTCCGGCCGGAGGGTTCCTCGCATACCGCAACAGCGCCAGGGCGAGCATCAGGACGACGCCGCCCGTCGCGCCCGATGGCGGAATAGCCTCGCTTTTTGCTCAAGCGCGTCGGCGCGTCCTCTTTCGGCCTTCTAGCCCGTGCAGCCCAAGCCAGTTAAGCTTACCGAGGATCGCACCAAGGGAGCGAGCATGCACACCGCCATAGCGGGCCTCGACCACGTGATTATCGGCGTTCGCGATCTGGAGCGGGCGCGCATCGCGTGGACCCGGCTCGGCTTCACGCTGTCGCCCCCGGGACGGCATATCGGCCAGGGCACGGCCAATTACTGCATCATGTTCCCGTCCGACTACCTGGAGATCCTCGGCGTCGTCGATCCGAGCGATTTCGTTCAGCACCTCGACGCCTTTCTCGCGCAGCGCGAAGGTGCCATGGCCTCGGCATTCGCACCCTCCGGCTCACCCGGGGAGGTGCGCTCGGCGCTGCTGGATCTGGGGCTTCATCCGTCCGAGCCAAGGCCGCTCGGCCGTCAGCTCGAGCTGCCGGAGGGCACCGTCGTGCCGCGCTTCAGCCTGATCTCGCTGCCGCCGGATGAAACGCCGGGGCTCGAGTGTTTTATCTGCGCCCATCTGACGCCGGAGCTGATGCGCCGCCCCGAGTGGCTACGTCATGCAAACGGCGCCTGCCGTCTGAAAGGCGTGCATGTCCTCGTGGAGAACACCGCCGGGCTGTTGAGATCCTACGACCGGCTGTTCGGCATACAGCAAGTGACGACGACCGATGCGGTCGCCTCCATACATGTCGGGCGGCACCGGATCATCTTCAGCACACCGGACGATTTTCTGGCGATGCATCCCGCACTTGATCTCGACGGCAATTTCCCGCTGCCGGGAATCGTCTCGCTCGAGCTTGCCATAGAGAACCGGGATCGCAGTGCCGACTACCTGACGCAATGGCATATCCCTTTTGACGAACTGCCGGACGGCAGCATCGTCGTGCCGGCAAGCGAGGCAAACGGCGTAATCCTGTTCTTCTCGGAAGAATAAGCCCGGGGCTCGATCCCGCTGCGCATGGGGCGCC
>JAFMSA010000411.1 GCA_017353855.1 Alphaproteobacteria bacterium | reverse complement strand
TTCGGCATCGGCGGTGGCTGGAATGCGGAGGAGATCGAAAACCACGGCACCCACTTCGCAACGCGCTTCAAAAAAATGCGCGAACAGATCGAGGCGATGAAGCAGATCTGGACGCAGGACAAACCGGAATACCATGGCGAGATTGTCGAATTTCCGCCAATGATGACCTGGCCAAAGCCGGTGCAAAAGCCTCACCCGCCGGTCATTGTCGGGGGCGCCTTCCCATGGGCCGCGCGGCGGGCGGTCCGCTACGGTGACGGCTGGATCCCGATCGCCGGGGGCGAGCGATATGGCGATCCCCTCGAATATCTGCCGCGTTTTCGCCAGATGGCCCTGGAGGCGGGCCGCGAGACCCGCTCACTGCCGGTGACACTGGGCGGCGCTCCGGAGGATCCGGAGCTCTTGAAGCGCTATCGCGATCTGGGGGTCGAAAGAGTCAACTATCCGCTGCCGCCCGCAAAGGCGGACGAAGTCCTGCCGGTGCTGGATCGGCTTGCCAAGCTGATGCGGCAGGTCAACGCCTGAATCGAGGGTAAGCGATGCGGCCGATACCGGTCGGAGCCAAGGGCTCGTTCAGCCTCCTCGTGCAGCCGGAGCATCTCGCCAACCGGTTCAAGGACGCGATGCTGCCGCCGGTATTCGCGACACCGGTGATGATCATGGTGATGGAGAATGCCGCGCTCAATGCCATCAAGGCCTACCTCGAAACGGGCGAGAGCGCAGTCGGCACGGCGGTCGATATTCGTCACGTCGCGGCAACGACGCTCGGACACCTCGTCACAGGCGAGGCCGAGGTGACGGGAGTCGACGGCCGGAAAATCGAGTTCAGCGTGCGGGCGCGCGAGGGCGCCAAGGAGATCGGCTTCGGCTCGCATTCGCGAGCGGTCGTCGATCTCGCCAAACTCGCGCAGCGGCTCGGGTTCTAATCGGTCCCGGCGGAGTGCGGCCGCAGGCGGCGGAAGCGGGCGCCGCTGCGCTCGCGCACGCTCTGGAACGTGACGTAGAGCATCGGGATCACGAAAAGCCCGATTGCGCTGGCCGCGATCATGCCGGCAAAGACCGGCGTGCCGACCGCGCGGCGGCTGAGTTCAGCCGCACCCTGCGCGCGCACCAAGGGATAAACGCCAAGGATAAACGCGAAGGAGGTCATCATGACGGCGCGAAAGCGCATCCGCGCGCCAAGCACTGCCGCCTCGCGGATATCCATGCCCTCCTCGCGACGGTCCTTGGCGAATTCGACGATCAAGATGCCGTTCTTGGCGGCCATCGCAATCAGCACGACGAGCCCGATTTGCGCATAAAGGTCGAGCGACAAGCGCCAGATGTAGATCCCGAGAAACGCGCCGAGCACACCCACCGGAACCGACAGCAACACCGGGATCGGGATCATCCAGCTCTCGTAGAGCGCCACGAGAAAGAGAAACGCGAACAAGACGGCGAGCCCGAGGATCGGCCCGGTCTGGCCGGCGGCTGCCGCTTCCTGATAGGCGGTGCCGGTCCATTCGTAGCCGAAGCCCGCGGGCAGCGTCTTGGCGGAGACCTCCGACATCGCCGCGAGCGCGGTGCCGGAAGATGTGCCGGGGGAGGGCCCGCCCTGAACCGGGATCGAACGATAGTTGTTGTAGCGGGTGATGACCTGCGGCCCGGTGACGACGCGAGCCTCAGCAATCGAGCGCAGCGGCACCCTTTCGCCGAATCTGTTGCGAATAAAAATCTGCCACAGCGCCGAAACCTCCGCGCGATCGGCCGCCTCGCCCTGGATGTTGACCTGCCATACGCGGCCGAACAGGTTGAAGTTATTGATGAAGATACCGCCCAATGTTGCCTGCAATGCCTGGAACACGTCGTTCATGCTGAGGCCCAGCGCCTGAGCCTTTTCGCGGTCGATATCCAGATAGATCGATGGGTTGTTGGCGGTGAAGGTGGAGAAAACGCGCGTGAGCCGAGGATCCCGGTTGGCCGCGGCGAGCAGTCCCTGCATCGTGCTGCCCATTACCGCCGGGTCCTGCCCCTCGAGCCCCTCGAGCTGGTATTCAAACCCGCCGGTCGTCGATAATCCGATGATCGGCGGCAAGTTGAACGGAATGATCGTCGCGGTACGGATCTGCTGGCCTTCTCCAAACACGCGCGCGATCAGCGCCTGCGCCGAATTCGCGGTACCCCTGCGGTCGGCGAAGGGCTGCAATGTCGGCACGATGAATGCCATGTTCGACTCATTGACCCTGTCGAGAATCGAGAAGCCGATAATGGCGAAAATATTTTTGACCTGTGGCATCTGCTTCAGGACCGCCTCGACCCGGCGTACCGCCTCGCTGGTGCGGTTGACCGATGCCCCCTCCGGCAACTGCACCGAGATGAAGAAAGCACCCTGATCCTCTTCCGGCAGAAAGCCCGTCGGCGTGCGCAAGGACAGAAGGTAGACACCGGCCGCGCTCGCCAGGATCGCTACGAGCCCCAGCACGGAAACCCGCACGAGGCGGCCGACGATCGCCGCGTAGCCGTCGCGGATGTTGTCGATACGCCGCAGCACCCACCTCATCGGGCCTCGCCTCGGGCCACTGTGGTGCAGAAACACAGCGCACAGCGCCGGCGACAGGGTCAACGCATTGACGGCCGAGATCAACATAGCGACGCTGATCGTCACCGCGAACTGCCGGAACAGCGTTCCCGAGAGCCCCGGTATGAACGCAATCGGCACGAATACCGACAGCAGCACCAGCGTGATCGCGATGATCGGGGCGCTAATCTCCGTCATCGCCTTTTTTGTCGCCGCCGCGGGCGACAGTTCAGGCTCCTCTTCCATGACGCGTTCGACATTCTCGACCACGACGATCGCGTCATCGACGAGGATGCCGATCGCCAGCACCATCGCCAGCAGCGAAATCGTGTTGGCCGAATAACCCATCATCAGCAGCACCGCGAACGAGCCGATCACGCTGACCGGCACCGCGACAGCGGGAATGATCGTCGCGCGCAGACTGCCGAGAAATATGAAGACGACGGCCACGACGAGCGCAAACGCAATCACCAGCGTGAGCCCGACGTCGTGGACCGTGTCCATGACGAAAGTGGTCGTGTCGTAATTGACGAGATATTTGAGACCATGCGGGAAACGCTGGCTCAAACGCTCCAGATTGGCTTTGACCCGAGCCGCGGTCTGCACGGCATTGGCACCCGGGGTGAGGTAAACGCCGATCCCGACCGCCGGCCGGCCGTTGAGGCGGCCCTCGATATCCTCGTTCTGCGCGCCGAGCTCGACACGCGCCACGTCGCGCACGCGCAGCAACGAGCCGTCCGGATTGGCGCGCAGCACGATGTCGCCGAACTGCTCGGGCGTGCTCAGGCGACCCTGCGTCTGAAGGTTCATCTGAAACTGCTGATCGTTGCCGATCGGGCGCGCACCGATCCGCCCTACCGGCGCCTGCACATTCTGTGCCTGGATCGCGTTGATCACATCGGCCGGGGTCAAATTCAGGTTGCTCATGCGCTGCGTGTCGAACCAGATGCGCATCGAGTAATTGAGCCTGCCGAAGAGGCTCGCCTGGCCCACGCCCGGCGTGCGCGACAATACGTCAAGCACGTTGATCACTGCGTAGTTGGTGATGAACAGCGGATCCTGTTCGCCGGTCTCGCTGTAGAGCATGATGAACTGCAGCACCGCCGAGGATTTCTTCTGGACCGTTAACCCCTCCAGCTGCACTTCCTGCGGGAGCTGCGAGAGAGCCGTCTGCACCCGGTTGTTGACATTGACCGTATTGATGTCGGGGTCGCTGCCGAGCGAAAAGTCGACCGTCAGGCTGTAGCTGCCGTCATTGCCGCTCGTCGATTTCATGTAGATCATCTTGTCGACGCCCACGACCTGCGCCTCGATCGGCTGTGCGACGCTTTGTTCGACAACGGCAGCCGAAGCGCCGGGATAGACAGCCGAGACCGTCACCTCCGGCGGCACGATGTCGGGAAACTGGGCCACCGGTATACGCGTCAGTGCCAGCAGACCGGCGATCATCGTGACGATCGCGATGACGACCGCAAGGCGCGGCCGATCGACAAAGATCGCCGAGATCATCGTTTCGCACCTTGCCCGTCGGAGGCGGGCTTGCCCGTCTGTCCGGGCGCCGACGTTCCGGCGCTGCCCGCAGTCGGCTGGCCCTGCGCCGAAATAGCCGGCGGCGGGCTGGCCGGGCCGGGCGAGACGGCCTCGCCGGGGCGAGCGCGCTGCACGCCCTCGCTGATGACCAGCTCTCCCTCCTGCAAACCGCTCGTCACGACCGCCGTCTCGGGAGTCGATTGGCCGAGCTGAATGCGCCGGATCTGCGCCTTGTTTTGCGCGTCGACGACATAAACGTATTCGCCCTGCTGGTCGGACAACACCGCCGCGCGCGGGATGCCGAGCACAAGGATCGGCTGCACGCCTTCGAGCAGCACGGTGACGAATTCGCCATCGAACAGCTCCCGCGGCGCGGGTGCGTTTTTCGGCGCGTCAGGACGCAGCGGGTTGGGGATAACGGCGCGCACGGTAACCGTGTCGGTGTTGGTGGCGACTGTCGGCGACACATAATCCAGCTTGCCGTCATGCCCGTAGATCCGCCCATCCGACAGCTGCAATTTGACGACAACCGCACCGAAGCCGCCCTTCGCATCGTAGCGCTGGCGCAGCTCGAGCCCTTGGCGCGTCGCAATCGGGAAGAGCACATACATCGGGTCCTGGCTGACGATTGTCGCCAAGGTCCCGCT
>JAFMSA010000410.1 GCA_017353855.1 Alphaproteobacteria bacterium | reverse complement strand
TGCGAGATGCGGAAGTTGCGCTGCGCGACACCGGCGCCACAGTTGCGGCTCATCCCGCCGATGTCGCCAATCCCGTCGATGCAGCCCGGCTGATCAACGCAACGCTCGCCGCTTACGGCGGCATCGATGTCCTGGTCAACAATGTTGGCGGTGGCGGCGGCGGTGCGCGCATTGCCGACAGCAGCGATGACGACTGGCGCGGCGCGCTGGAACGCAACCTGATCCAGACCGTACGGATGATACGGCTTGTCTTGCCGCACATGAAGGGCCGACCGGGAGCCGCGGTGATCAACATCGCTTCGATTTCCGGCTGGACGCCTCAGCTCGCGATGTCAGGGCAGTACGGCGCGGCCAAGGCAGCGCTAATTTTCGACACCGAGCGCTGGGCGCTGGAGTTCGTACCGTACGGCATTCGCGTCAATACCGTGTCCCCGGGTTCGATCCTGGTCGAGGGCAACGGCTGGGACCGCTATCGCCTCGCCAATCCGAAGTATTTCGAAGACTACGTCCGGCACGGTTTCCCGATGGGCCGGCTCGGCACCGCCGGAGAGGTCGCGGATGTGATCGTGTTCGCGGCGTCGCCGCGCGCTCACTGGATCAACGGCCGCAACATTCCGGTGGACGGCCTGGAGCAGCCGCATGCGCCGCTCGACCGCCGTCCGTACTAGAGTTCACCGGCTCCTATTGGCGAACAGGAGATGACGATGCCGAGCGATCCGCTGTTCCGTCCGCTGATCGAGATTGAACGCGATATGCGCGAAAGGCGGGCGAGCGCGCGGGAACTGGTCGAAGCGGCCATTGCCCGGCATGAGCGCTTCGGCGAGCGCCTGCACGCCTACTCGTTCTGGGCGCCCGATCAGGCCCGCGCCGTCGCCGAGGCGGCCGACGCCGCGTTCTCCGCCGGGGTGTCGACCGGTCCGCTCCAGGGGCTGCCTGTCTCGGTCAAGGACCTGTTCGCCGCCGCCGGATATCCCTGCTTCGCCGGGTCGAGCCGGCGCCTGCCGGCCAATCCTTGGGAGCGGGACGGGCCGTTGGTCGCGACGTTGCGCCACCAGTTGGGCGTGATCATGGGCAAGACCCATATGGTCGAATTTGCGTTCGGCGGCACCGGCCAGAACCGCCACCACGGGGCGCCGTACAACCCCTGGGACGCGACGGCGCATCGCTCGGTCGGTGGTTCGTCGAGCGGTGCTGGGGTCAGCCTGCTGGAAGGCTCGGCTGTGCTCGCGTTCGGCAGCGACACGGCAGGGTCGGTGCGCATCCCGGCTTCCATGACCGGAACTGCCGGTTTGAAGGTCACGATCGGGCGCTGGCCTACCGAAGGTGTCGTGCCACTGTCATTCACTTTCGACACGCCGGGGCTTCTGGCGCGCAGCGTCTGCGACCTCGCCTACGGTTTCGCCGCCCTCGATCCTGCCCCGATCGACCCGTCCGGCTTGATCGCGCGAGGAGACACGTGCGATCTGACTGGGGTTCGCATCGGCGTCGGCGAGCCGTTCCTTTGGCACGACTGCGATCCTGGGATCGCCGAAACCGTGCAGGAAGCCGTTGACACGCTTGTTCGCGCCGGTGCGAGCGCGCGCGATTGCGCCTTGCCCGAGGCGGAGGCGGCATATGGTGTTTTTCTCGATGGCGGGCTCAGCGCGATCGAACTGCGTAGTTTTCTGGATCGGGAACTGCCTGAGTGGCTCGATCAACTCGACCCAGTGATCGCGCCGGCTGTGCGCAATGCCGAAGGCCTAACCGCGCGGGAGTACCTCGCCCGTGTTGCCCGGCTCGACAGTCTCGCACAGGCGGCATCGCCGCGCCTTGACGCCGTCGACGTCATTGCGTCGCCCACGCTGTGCCTGATGCCGCCGCTGATGTCGGAGGTCGCGGATGCCGACAGCCACCTCCGGGTTAACCGACGCATCGTCCGCAATACGGCTTGGGTCAACTATCTCGGGCTTTGCGCGATCACAATGCCGGTCGGCCGCGACCGCGGCGGCATGCCCGTCGGGTTGCAGCTGACCGCGCCCGCCAATGCCGAGGAGAAGCTGCTGACAATCGCGCTGATGGCCGAGGGAGTGCTTGGCACCGCTGCCGACCGGCTTGGAACGCCGCCGCTGCTCGCTTCCTGAAACCGCCTCTTTCCCGAATGTCCGTGTCAAGATCAGCGGCGCCTGCACCCCCTCCCGCGAACCCTTTTCCGCTTCCCTATGACGCGATCCGCTATAACCAGGGCGTTTCGGCCGCCGCGTTCCGCCCGGAAATGCGGCCGAAGGCCAGGCATTCGCCAATGTTTCCGGTGCCCTGGTAAAGATAGCTGTAGATCGAACCCAGTTCGCCGGCGCTGTAAAGCCGCGGGATCGGCGTTCCGTCGGGCCGCACGACCTGGCCTTTTTCGTTTCGTCTGGGTCCCCCTTGCGTGTTGAGCATAGAGGGCGATAGCTCCACTGCATAGAACGGCTTTTCGAGGATTGGCTCCAGCATCAGCTTGCGGCCGAATTCGGCATCGTGCTCTGCATCACAACAGCGGTTCCAGCGTGTGACGGTATCCACCAGCGCCGCCGGGCTTAATCCCAAAACTTCGGCAAGCGCCGGCAGGCTGTCGGCGGTCTTGATCCAGCCGTTCGCCAGTTCGGCGCTGTTGTCGGGGCTCCAGTCGTAACGTTCGACGATCTGCGTCCAGCCGTGGCTCGGGTGCTTATCGTAAAGCGGTCCCGCCGCGAACAGCGTGTGGTCGAAAATCATAAATATTGGACAAGGCGTGAAAAGTGGCGCCCAGCGCCCGTTAACAGGCACCTTGCCGTGGCGTGTCTTGTATTTTTCGTCGCAGAAGCGCCGCGCGTCCGGGCCGACCACGATCATGCCGCCGGCCATCTGCTTGCTGAAATGCAGCGCCTGCATCGAAAACGACGTGCGCACCTGCGGTACCTTCAGCGCCATCGAGGGGCCGGCGTAATTGTTCATGTGCCAGAGGTCGGCACCGACGGCCATGGCCATCGTAATACCGTCGCCCTCGTTGTACGGGCTCCCTGAAGTGTAGCAGTACGGCACGCCGGGCAGATAGTTGCGGATCATTTCCTGGTTGTTCTCGAAACCGCCGCACGTCAGCACCACAGCCCGGCGCGCCTTGACGTGGAACGATTTCTCGCCGCGCCCGGCCCGCAAGCCGAGGATTTCCTTGGAGACGTCGTGCTGTATCAGTTCTCTGGCCGGCGTCTCGTAGAGGATCGGGATCGGCCGCTCCTTTACCAGCCGTTCGAACAGTTTCCAGGTGTAGGAAAATCCGTAAGTCGGGCCGTCATGGAACTTGTGGACGCAGTCCGCGCCGGGCAGGTCCGGGAATTCGATGCCGACCGGCTGATGCTGATGCTCCTGCGGGTCGCCGCCGAGGCTCGCCAGCCAGTCATTGTTGCGGCACATCTCCTCGGCCCACACCTGCACCATTGGCTCCGGCACGGCGTAGGGCCCGCACAGCGCCCGCAAATACGCCGCAGCTTTCTCCGCCGCCGATGTATTGAGGTAGCCCTGTCCCGCCACGCGGGTATTCCCGCCATGCTGGCCTTCCGGCGCCTTTTCCAGGATCAGGACATTGGCGCCGAGATCGTGGGCGGTGACCGAAGCGGCGAACCCCGCCGCCCCGAACCCGGCGACGACGACGTCGGCCTCGAGATCCCAGTGCGTTGGCAACGAACGTGCGTGCTCGATCATTTGTCTCAGTGTCCCCAGGTATTTGACCCCGCATCCAGCCCAACCGAGCTATACCGCTGCACGAACGCGGGGCAGGTTCTTGAGCGTCTGGCCGACCGCCGCATCCAGGAGGTCGAGCCCGAGATCGATTTCGTCCTCGGTCGCCGTCAGTGGCGGGGCGATACGCATGACCCCATCGGATGCGCCGGTACGCACGATATTGGCGCTCAGTCCAAGCTTCAGCGCATTGTAGGTAACCGCATCAGAAAGCGCGCGCGCCGAGTGCCTTTCCCGATCGAGAGCGTTGAATTCCAGCCCGAGCAGCAAGCCCCGCCCACGCACGTCGCCAATACAGGGATATCTCTGCTTCAGTGACAGCAGGCGCCGCTTAAGCCGGTCGCCCAAGCCGGCCGCGCGCGCCGCCAACCCGTCGCGCTGTACGATCTCGACGACCTTCATCCCCACGATGGCCGGCAGCGGGTCGTTCACGTGGGTGGTATAAAAGAGGAAGCCGCGTTCGTCGGCCATTTGCGAAATCTCGTCGGTCGCCATGACCGCGGCCAATGGCAACCCGGCGCCGAGCGTCTTTGACAGCACCAGGATATCGGGCGCCACCCCATCGCGCTCGAACGCGAACATCGTGCCGGTGCGTCCCATGCCGGTCTGCGCTTCGTCGAGGATCAGCAGCATGCCGCGCTCGACGCATTTCTGCTTCAGGGCGGCAAGGTAGCCCTGGGGCAACTCGATTATGCCGCCACTGCTGAGGATCGGCTCGGCGATAAACGCGGCGAGGTTGCCGGTGCTTTGCCGGTCAAGCAGATCGAAAGCATCGTCGAGTTCCGTCTGCCAATCGACGCCGGCAAACCGGGGGCGATAGGCGTTTGGCGCCGGGATGGCGAAACAACCGGCCGCCATCGGACCGTAGCCGCGACGGCCGGCCTTGTACGTGGCCGAAGCCGCCGCTCCGGTCATGCCATGCCACGACTGCGCGAACCCCACCACCTCCCAGCTGCTGGTGACGAGTTTCGCCAGTTTGATCGCCGCTTCATTGGCCTCCCCAC
>JAFMSA010000409.1 GCA_017353855.1 Alphaproteobacteria bacterium | reverse complement strand
GTGCTCTCGACCCGGCAGGTGTTCACGTTCTACGCGGCGTCGGCCCGCGCCCGCCCGGCACCGCCCGCCCGTCCTTCTCGGACCCGGGTGGTTCCAGTTGCGGCGCTGCTCGGTGTCGAGCCCTGCGTGACGGTGCATCTGCAACCCGGTCAGCTTTTCCTATATCCGGCGCCGTTCCTCCTCGGCCCATGCATCCCGTGAGGTTCTGCGCGAGGAGTTCCTGGTTCCGCTAAAAATATCGGGGGCGCCCTTGCCAAGGCCTGCGGCAGGCCCCGCACAGGGATCGAGCGGATCGCCCGGCGAACAGACCGGCATTACTGCCGATACCGCGCTGCCGAGGCACTCGGCACAACCGCTTAGCTTTGGCTCGACTTGCATTTGAAAAGGCCGCCAGGCCGTCTCATGAAGGGCAACGTTTCGGGTCGCCGCGCCCGCGTCGACCGCGTTCGTGGCTTGAACTTGAAGATTTGACGGGGTTAATGGATGCAGCTCAATATCGCTCCCGGGCAGTGCAGATTACCTACTTGCCTTGTCCGGCGAGCCGTTTCGCTGCGCGAGGCGCGCCCGCAACCAATCGATTGGGCTTGCTGTTTTCGTGGTACGAATGGGAACCCTGCCGGAAATATTGAAGAGATTCCTGGTTCCACGGGGAAAAACCGGGAACCCGCCCCCCAGGAACCGGGCTCAAATACATGCCTGTGCTGGCTGAATGCTGCTCCGTGTCCAATCGATCACCTACCTTGCCGCACGCGTCAATAGTTATGAATTGGTCGATTGCGAGGCCCGCGACCTGCCACCCTTCGAGGCCGGCGCGCACATCTCGGTGCGCGTCGGCGACGCGCCGGTGCGCGATTTTTCGCTATGGAACGACCCGGCCGAGCGGGCACGCTATCGTATCGCCGTGCTGCGCGAGCCCGACGGCCGCGGTTCCCGCGAGTGGCACGATCGGGTCCGGGCCGGCGATATCGTCGAAGCCTCGTCGCCTCGCAACAACTTCCGGCTCACCGCGGAGGCCGGGCGCTATCTGCTGATTGCCGGCGGGATCGGCATCACGCCGCTGATGGCAATGGTCGCGGTATTGCGCCGCCGGGGCGCCGAGTTCCGGCTGCACTACTGCACGCGATCGCCGGAGGAGACGCCGTTTTTCGAGGATCTCGCAATACTCGCCGCGCAAGGGAGGGTCGTATTCCACCACGACGGCGGAGACCCCGCAAAGGGCCTCGACATCGCAGCGACGTTACGGGAGCACCTTCCTGGTACCCACCTCTACTACTGCGGTCCCACGGGGATGATGGCGGCAGCCGCGTCGGCGTCCAGACACTGGCCGCCGGAAACCGTGCATTGCGAATATTTCGCCGGGCCCAATGCCGTGCCGCCGATGTTGCCGGGGTAGGGGTTAACCCTGAGCTTTCCTGCGCCGGGGCGCGGCAGGGACCGAGGCAGTCTCCGCCTCCTTCTTCTTCGATCCGCCCGAGACCGGCAACAGCAGCGCTCGCTGACGCCGGTCGGCAGCGGAGGGTGTACGCCGCGACGGCCTGGCCGCCGCTTTGGCTGCCGGCGGTTCTTCTTCCTTGGCCAGGCTGCGCTTTAGCGCGTCCATCAGGTTGATGACTTTCGGCGGTTCGGCGACCTGGCGCGGTGCCACTACCTGCCCCTTGGTCTTCTCTGCGACGAGTGCGCGCAGCGCATCCTGGTATTGGTCGCGGAAACTGTTGGGATCGAAATCGCCGGACCGTCGCTCGATGATGCTCACCGCGATCGCCACCATATCCTCGTCGATATCGCCGGTCGCCGGGGGCCCGAACTCTGCCGGCCGCACTTCGTCGGCGCCGCGAATTGTCGACATGACGAGTCCGATCCCGCGCGGCTCGACCAATACCTGCCGCTCACGGCTCGATATCGTGACTTTACCCAACCCGACCTTGTTCTTGCGCACCATCGCCTGGCCGATGACCCGGAAGGTCTGGGCGGCGAGCTCACCATCGGGGTACACGTAGTACGGCGTGTCGAGATAGACCGGGTCGACCTCGTCTCGGTCGACAAAGCGGTCAAGGTCGATAATTTTCGACGACTCGATCTGGAGCGCCTTCAGCTCGTCATCGCTCACAATGACGTATCGGCCGCGGTCGTACTCGTAGCCCTTGACGAGGTGGTCGCGCTCGACGACCGCTCCGGTCTTCGAGTCGATCAGCTGCTGCTGGACCCTGTTCCCGGTTTCACTGTTGAGCTGGTTGAACCGGATGCGTTTGGCCTCGGTCGTGGCAGGGACAAGCGAGACAGGGCAGCTCACGAGGGATAGGCGCAGGAAACCGTTCCAGCTTGCTCGCGGCATTTTCGCTCTCCTCGACGAACCTCAACGAAGCCACATGATGGATGCCATAGCAATCCTTAAGATCAAATCCCGATGCGCCGGCGCACCGCAGCGCTGATCGATTGGCGGACTGCCATCATCTCCGCCCATGGATCGCTCCCGCGCGTTGCGACGCGGTTCGGCACGGTCTCGAGAGTAAACCCGTCGGGACGAACGGCTTTCTCAACCTCCTCCCAAGACAGCGGTGTCGATACCGGCGCGCCCGGCCGGGCACGCGGCGAATAGGCGCCGACCGCCGTGGCGCCGCGGCCGTTGCGCAGATAATCGATATAGATGCGGCCCTGCCGGGACTTTTTGGCCATGTTCGCCGTAAAATCGTGCGGCCGCTGCGCAACGAAACCGTCCGCCACCCATTTGGCGAAGGCCTTAACCTCGTCCCAGCCCAGCTTGGCGGTCAGCGGGATGACGACATGCAGACCTTTGCCGCCGGTCGTCTTGGCAAAGCTTTCGAGGCCAATGCCGAGCAGTGCCTCCCGCACGTCGATCGCGGCTTCGCTGACGCGCGGCCACGGCAAACCCTCGTCCGGATCGAGATCGATCGTTACCCGGTCCGGGGTCTCCAGCTTTTCGATCGGCGAACCCCAGGGGTGGATCTCGAGAACGCCCATCTGCACCAGCCCGATGAGACCCGACAAATCGTCGATATACGGAAAGACTTCTGGTCCCGCTTCCTCGTCGAGCTCGACGCGCCTGATCGCGTCGGGCACCTCGGTGCCGATATGTTTTTGATAAAACGACTTCTTGCCGACCGCCGGCAGGCGCACCAGCGTCAAGACCCGTCGGGCCAGATGGGGTAGGGCCCATTCGCACACCGCCGCGTAATAGCGCGCGACGTCGAGTTTGGTAAACGACGTTCCGGGACAAAGGATGCGGTCGGGATGAGTTATCCTCACGCCCGCGAAAACGACACTGCCGTCTCGCGCACGTTCCGGTTCCGCCGATTGCGCCTGCTTCGCCGCCGGCGGCGGGGGCCGCGCGGCGATTTTCTTCGGCGCGGGATCGGCCGCCGCGACGGCTTTCGATGACCGGTCGTAAACGACCTCCGCGGCGTCCTTGTCTCCGCGCAGACCCTGGAACGAGGCTTGCCGCAGCAGGTTGTCTGTAGTCCAGCTCGCAAATTCGATCTCGGCGACAAGGTGCGGCTCGATCCAATGCACGCCCTTATGCGCCACACCCTTCGGAAGGGATACAGGCGCCTCGGCCCGCGCGAGCGCGTCAAGCTGCCCGCGCAGCGCGACAAGCCGGCTCGTATCGAACCCGGTGCCGACACGACCAGCATAGCGCAGCTCTCCATGCGGATCGTAGTGGCCGAGAAGAAGCGCCCCAAAGCCCTGCCGGCTCCGCTCCGGATCGGTAAAGCCGATGACGACAAACTCCTCGCGATTACGGCATTTAACCTTGAGCCAGCTGCCGCCGCGGCCGGGACGGTGGGGCTCGGAACGACGTTTCGAAATGATGCCTTCGAGATGGTAGCTGCAGGCCTGGCGGAAAAAAGCGGGCCCGTGCGCTACTTGATGATCGCTGTAACGCACCATGCCTTCCGCGTTCGGCGCAATGATCCTGGCCAAGGCCTCCTTGCGATCTTCCAGCGCCGCGCCGGTGAGATCCCAACCTTCCCGATAGAGAAGGTCGAAGGCAAAGAAACTCAGGATCTCAGTCGTTCCACGCGAGATCGCATCCTGAAGCGCGGCGAAATTCGACGTACCGTCGGGGTCGAGATGGACGATCTCGCCATCGATCAATGCCGAGTCAAGCCGCAACTCGTCGAGGCGACCCGCCAGCGACGGGAACTTGGCGGTCCAATCGAGGCCGCCGCGCGTGAACAGGCGGGCCTTGCGCCCTTCAATGCGCGCGAGCAGCCGGTATCCGTCGTATTTGATCTCATGCAGCCAGTCGGCTCCGTCCGGCGCTTTGTCTGCCGGGGTAGCTAGCTGAAGCTTCACCGCGTTAGGCATACGGCCCTTTTGCGCGCCGGCGATGCTCGCAGGATCCCACCGTCCGGTCGACGCGGGCGACGCATTGCTGTCGCCATTCCCCCGGTTCGAGTGCCACACCCAGTCGCGATCGGCCGCGATTGCGTCGAGTGAGCGGCCACTAGCCACGCTTAGCGGATTGTCCGCAACGACGCTGTCGCCGCTCTGCGGCATGGCCGCTTCGTCGCGTTCTTTGATCAACAGCCAATTCTCGCGTCGCTCGCCGGCGGCTTTGCCGCCCATCCGCACGAGCGCCCATTTGCCGTGGAGCTTGTCGCCGTGCAGGGTGAATTTGAGCGAGCCCTTTCGGTAAGCCGCCTCCGGGTCGGGATCGGCCGGTACCCAGCTACCGCGATCCCATAGCAGCACGGTACCCCCGCCATATTCGCCCTCGGG
>JAFMSA010000408.1 GCA_017353855.1 Alphaproteobacteria bacterium | reverse complement strand
CCGGCACGCTACTCGCCGGTTCTAAGTCAAAAGCTCGACTCGGCGAACAGAGAACTCGCCGTCGTCGACGTTCCGAGGAGAGCAGGAAGCGAAGGCTTCAAATCTGCCCTGCAAGCGCACCGGTTCCCCTCCGAGCACGCTAGGGTCAACAAACTCTTTCATCCTTAATTGTGACCGCCGAGTATAAGGCCCATGCTGATGGAGGGCTTCGTCCGAGCGGAAATCGGTAGCGCTAACCGTTCCATGCCAGCATAATCATCAGCGGGCCGTGATACGCATCTCTTTGCGGATCCCAATCAAGTTTTGACCCTGAGAACGCGGACTGGCGAGAAGCCGCAGCGCTGCTGACAGAGACTGCTTACGTCCTCGCGGGCGGCGTTGTACAGAACGAGTGTCTCCAGTAGCTGGCTGCGCAGGTCCGTAATGGAGAGGCCAGCGCCAGGAGAGCGGCTAAACAGGCTGGCTACCGTAAACAGCCAACCGCGATCGATTATTTGCTGCGCTGGTGTAAGCATGCCTCTGCGGAGGAGCGTGCGGCCTTTATGGACGAGGTGGGACACGCCACGATGAGCCGTCGCATCGGAATGACGCGATGTCGCCGTCATGGTCGGGGCCGGCATCCGACGCCGGCACCGATCATCGATCTGGGGCTCTAACTTCGCGACAGGCAATCGTCAAATATGACCTCAGCCTGCACCCGCGGTTCGAATTGTGCATTGAGCCGCTTGTCGAGCGCCTCGTATTTGGCTTTGTAGGTCAGCTCATCGGCCGACTCACCAGCCTCGATTTTCGCTCGCACGGCCTCGCGAGCGGCAATCAGCCTCGTCGTTTGCCCAATCTCGCGCTCGCTCACGGGTTCTGCCTTTGGCTTGGCCCTGCGCCTCTTGAGTTTTGCGAGCGTTCGGAAGACGCAATATTCCTAGCCATACTGGGTGGACCCAACGGGAAATCCCCTCCAAGCGAGCTGTTTCTGGAAGCCATCGGGAGTCGCCTTGTCGAGGCGCATGATCTCCGTACATGACTGGCTCCGATCTCTTGAGGGTCGACCGCAGACGGACCCACCTTCCGGGTGATGGCGGCAGCCCACGATCGCACGCGCTTGGGCTGCGGTCGACGCGAGGGAGGACGTGGCTTAGCCTCACCGCTGTCCGATCGGCAGGCGATACCTCGACACTGCACCTGCTCCTCGGTCCCGGGACATCAATGCTATTCGCCCGTCGCCGCCAACGAGGCCCGGCGATCCGTCTGGCGGGCGTCACTCGCCCGCTTGGATCGGGCCGATTTCATCGCGCATCGCCCAAACCTCGCTGCGGGACCGGGATCGCTGCGATGTTGTAGCGCCTTACATTCAGAGTCGAGGCCGAGTCGACCGCGATCTCCGGCACGCCGGCAAAAGGGAGATATAGGGCGAGGTTGGTGACATAAAGGGTGCTGGCGTCCGGGCTGAATGCCGGACTGGCCGGGAACAACAGCCCGTTGATTGAACCCTCGCTATCGATGCCGTTGAAGTCGCCGAATTTCGCGACGGCCGCGCCGGTCGGATCAATGACGACGATCTCGTCGCCCTGGTTCGCGACGACCCACAGGTTATCGGAGCCATCGATCGCGATCCCGTCGGGTGCGTTGATGCCGGTCGTCAGGACCGAAGCAGCGCCGGCGGTGCCATCGGGATTGACCGCGATTTTGATGATGGAGTGATAGGCCGTGTTCAGCACGTAGAACGCTGTGCCTTCATTGTTGAACGCGATACCGTTGGCGCCGAAAGGCGGGATCAATGGTTCGTCGTCGTTCGCGGTCGGAAGCAGCAGAGCGCTTTGACCAGTATTGAATGGCGCAAACCATGGGATAGGCTTGCCACCGTGCGGGCCGGTCTTCCAGATCGCGCCCTGGAACGAGTCCGAGACATAGACATTGCCACGCTGGTCGATCGCGAGCGCATTGAGGCCCGGCGAGGTCGTTATCGTGGGCACTTGCGTGAAGACCGAGACGGTAGAACTGGTCGGATCGACCTTCCACACGGTGCCATTGCCGAGATCGGCAACAAGTACGCTGCGGGCGTTCTGAAAGATCATCCCGATCAGATGCGAGGTGGATCCCGGCACCGGGAAACTGGCGGTCAGTCGGCCTTGCGGATTAAAGGCGAAGAACTGACCGCTGCCGGTGAGCGCACCGGCGGCGTTGAAGCCGAAGGACGACGTGTAGACCGTCCCGTCGGGGCCGACTGCAATGCCTTCGATGTCAGAGGCGCATGAGGGTTCGCCATCCGGGCAGGCGCCCCCGGTCGGGGTGAAGGAGGGCATGGTCGCGAAGTTTTGTACGTTGCCACGGTCCCACGCATCGGCAGGTCCCCACCCCAGACCCGCCAACGCGATACCGAACAAGGCGACCCCGAGCCCATATTTCATCCTTTCCTCCCTCGTTAACCTTATGTGCGAGTTCGATAGGTGATATTATCGGGGAAGTTGTCCCCTCGGGTCAATACAGGGGTCACGCCATAGAACGTGCTAGATTCACTCCAAGCGGACCCCTGGGCGATCGGGTTTTGGGGGAGTGGAGGCGCACTCTCACAATCGCCCGCCTTCCTGACTGCTGACGCTGGTGGCCAACGGCTTCAGAGGAACGCCACGATGTTCTATGCCGCAGCCTCGGCCGCGCGCGCCGCAGTGATCTCAAGCGCCGGCAGACGGCCCAGAAGAGAAGCTAAACTCCCGGACCATCGTCGCCACTCACGGCCGGTGTTCGGTGAGGAGGCCCCATCAGCGTTGGGCGCTGTCCAATCCGAAAAATCGTTTCTAAATCCGTATACGCGGCGCCGACGCTTTGTCGAAGCGCGCGGTGAGGCGTCGGCTTATCGTCTGGTACAAGGATTGCCGGCACCAGGTCGATCCCGATGTCGCCGAGCAGGCCGCGCACTATAGTGCTGCAACCCCGGTCGGAGTGGGCTGAGCGGCTTGTCTGCTCGCGGCGCGGCAGCCGCAACCTCGATTGGGCGATCCCATCTCCATGCATCAGCGGGCCGTCGGCGGCGTCCCTGCAGCCAGACGCGGGCGAGCGGCAGAGCGAAGTGGGACGCCTGGCGCCGGCATAGAGCGACGGTGATTGAAAAAACATAAAGCTGGGCCACTTCCATTGAACGTACCACTGGATTGGAGGCGAGCCAATGAGCAACGCTTCTGGTTGTTGGGGGACGGTGGGGATTGCGGCGGCCATGGCCACGCTGGTGCTTCCGATGGCGGGTACCACAGCGGCCCGACTATCGCAGTGTAGCCGGCGATACACCCCCACCCACAGACCGCAAAATAGGCGTCGCAGCCGCATTAGTGGCCTATGCTGGTCATCATCTTCCTCGCAACCATCGGCGGAACGGGCTAGGTGTGAAGAGCGTTTTCGGCAACTCCGCGCGCGAGATTCATATTCGCGCGGGTGGCCGCCTGATGGACGTTTCGGGTCTTAAAATGCGTTCCTTGCCCGGCCTTGCTCGTGCCAAGCTTGCCCGGCATTCTTCCCGCCGGGAAACGTCTCTCTTGCCCGAGACGGCTATGTCGAACACACAACTCGCCGATCGCTTCCTCAAACTGATGCAACGGTTCCACGAGCTGCAGCAAAATATGACAGCCGCTTACGACGCCGAAGACGAGCTTAGGTGCCAGGCGCTCGGCCAAGAAAAGAGGCGATTTGGAACGAAGCGGTCTTGCTCACCCCGGTAAGCCATGCCGGCGTGATCGCGGCCTTCGGGGAGGTCCTCGCCCCGCTCGATGAGGAGATCCATTACAAACACGTGCGACCCAGGCTGCGGGCGATGGATGATCCGCAGGAGGGCGGAAGCGTCGTCGGCTTTGGACCCCGCTAGCCGGAGGCCGCACTGATGCGCAGCGACCGCTTCCTCTTTTCTCCGGTATCGCCCGTGCCGCCGGATAAGTCTGCAAATGCTTGCCAACGGGAGCACCGAGCACAGCAGAGCGCGCTGCAATTGAAGCACGAATGAACGCCGGCAGGGCCACACCCGCCGACTGGGCCATATGGGCTGACGGTCTTTCGTGTAAGATGCCCGGAATTAATTTCCGTGAAGGGTATCCAGCATAGCAGAGGAACAAGGCTTTCCGCCCAAGCGTCTACAGGGGTGCTGAGACACTCATCGATACAGATGACGATCGATCGTTACGGCCACTGGCTTGGACATTAAAGGCGACCATGCTCGGTTCGCCGCTGGCGAGCAGGAAATCGTTGTCTTACGGGAGGCCGCCAAATGAAAGTCTCCGTCTACCTAGGCGAGCCAGTCGAGGAGGCACTCGACGCCGTCGGCGAGGCCGCCCTGCGCAGCCGCTCGGGCCGCATCAACACGGTTGTCGATCGCTATCTCCGGATCATCCAGGACGCGATGCCCGCCTTCACGAAAAACGAGTGGTTCGCGATCTTCGACGCGCACAACGGGGTCGTTATGAGCAACTGGCTCTCAGCGCTGCACGCCTGCAACAACGTTGCCGACTCGCCCTGGCTCGACGCCAGGTGGGGCATTGACCACGCGAACCTGGCGCGCCGCATGGAGGCGCTCCCGACCGCCGGCCGCATCGCGGTGGCCGAGGCCATCGAGCGCTTCTGGGGTGCAGCCTACGAGATGGAAACAGATGCCCTCAAAAAGATCGGCGTGCGGCTACGCAACCCCTAATGAGCGAAGCCTAGCCGTGTAAGACCACCCCTTTGCCAGGCTCCTGGCGCGGGGTGATACGCTCAGAAACAGTGCAGAC
>JAFMSA010000407.1 GCA_017353855.1 Alphaproteobacteria bacterium | reverse complement strand
GGGGATCTCGCTGTTTGTCGTCCCGAAATTCCTGCCCGATGCCGCCGGTGCCCCCGGCTTCCGCAACGACGTGCGCACGTTGAGCCTGGAGCATAAGCTCGGCATCCACGGCTCGCCAACCTGCGTGCTCGCCTATGAGGGCGCGGTGGGCTGGCGGATCGGGGAGGAGAACCGTGGTCTGGAATATATGTTCACGATGATGAACGCCGCCCGCCTCAATGTCGGGGTGCAGGGTCTCGCGATCGCCGAACGCGCCTATCAGCAGGCGGTCGAATTCGCCCGAACGCGGGTGCAGGGCCGCCCGCTCGGCGCGCCGCGCGAGGCGGGAGGGTTGCCGATCATCCATCATCCCGATGTGCGACGGATGCTGATGTGGATGCGTGCCGCAACCGAGTCGATGCGCGCGCTTGCCTATTACGCCGCTGCGATGATCGATCGAGCTCGTCGCCTCGCGAACGCGGCGCAACGTGCGGCAGCCCAGCGCCGCGTCGATCTGCTGATCCCGGTGGTCAAAGCGTGGTGCAGCGATCTCGGGGTCGCCGTCGCCTCCACCGGGATACAGGTGCATGGCGGGATGGGTTATGTCGAGGAGACCGGAGCCGCGCAATATCTGAGAGACGCTCGGATCGCATCGATTTATGAAGGAACGAACGGCATTCAGGCCAATGATCTCGTTGGCCGCAAATTGTCGCGCGACCGCGGCGAAGCGGCGCGGGCGCTGAGCGAGGATATGCGGCGGACTGCGGCGGCGCTGGAACACGCGCCTTCGACCGCTCTCGCCGCGATTGCCGGAGCATTCAATCAAAGCCTGCGCGCACTCGAGGCAGCTACGGCCTATCTTGTCGATGCTGCGGACTCGGAAGCTGCGGCAGGTTCGGTCCCGTACCTCACGATGCTCGGGACGGTGGCTGCCGGCTGGCTTATGGCGCGCCAGGCGCTCGTTGCCGAGAGCCGTCTGGCCGCCAATCGGGAAGACACTGCCTTTCTCGCCGTCAAGCTCGCGACCGCACGATTTTATGCCGAGCATTTCCTGGCGCAGGCGCCCGGTTATCTTCCCGCCGTCACTGGCGGCCGGATGATCGTCGAATTCGATCCGGCTCGGTTCTGAGCGGTTGCGATGGACGCCGGATAACGGGTCGCGGCATTGCGGGAGGCAGGGCGCGGTTGGGCTGGCGGCCGCCCGACCCGGCCGCCTTGGGTACCCGGCTCACGTGCCAACCCGATCGTCGATAAGCGCCGGGTCGGCTGGGTTGCTACGGTGCGGGTTTCCGTCTCCACCCGGATTCGACGGCGATCGTTCGCCGTGCCGATCGCGTTGGCTGCCGGGCAGACACCGCAACATAACCATGATGACGAACAGTGATAACCACAGTGTTCCGATCCACCACTCTTGCCAAATCCCATAGGAAGCAATTGTGGCGAGGCAGGCGGTCACCAGGCCTGCGCCCACTGTAGCGGTGAACAAAGGCGGCCACCGAGCTTCGGCGAGGCCCAGCCAAAGCCAGGCAACGATGAGCGCAAAGAGGACGGCGCCTGGGACGCCGAGTTCGAGCCAAAGTTGAATGGCCGCATTGTGCGGGTGGAGCTGCAGCCAGACCCTTCCGGCATAAAGCGGTTCGTTAGCCCCGGGAATCGCTCGCGCCGCATCCAGTCCCCAGCCGCTGAGCGGGCGCTCGGCAATCCGGTCGCCGGCAAACGACCAGATCATGAGCCGGTGCCAGGCGGAAAACTTGATCGCCTGCGCTGTCTGCGTGATTCCTTCCAGTCGCGCCAACCTCGCGAAGGTCAACGGGGCCGTGATGATGATGAGCACGGACAGAACGGCTGCCAGCCGGGCCATCCAGCGCGGTGAATAATAGAACAGCGCGGCGAGCAACATTCCCATGCTGACCGCAATTTTCGCGGCGGTCCCGACGAGGCCGTAGATGATCATCAACGTCGCGACCGCCAGCACGAAGGAGAGCCGTGCCCGCCGGTGGAAGACAAGGCCGGCGCTCGCCGGAAGCACGAGAATGGCCAGCGTATCACTCGCCTGGTTCAGTTGCGATGCATCGAAGCTTCGCGTCACAAAGGGGCGCGTCAACAATCCATCTGTCGCGAATTGGATCAGGATAAGAACCAGGGCGAGCGCGAAGCCGACATAGAAGCAAATCAACAGGCGCCGTGGACAAGCGAGGGCATCCGCCGCGGCGGCGAGCGCAAGCCCGGCGGCGAAAAGGCCCACCATTCGAGCCGTGATAAGCAGGCTGTGCTTGGGGTCGACCGACCAGGCCGTCGAAACGATCGCCCAGACGAGCAGCGTCCCGAGCAGGGCGGCTGGGAGCTGAAGATGTCGAAACCCCGCCACCCCGCCCTTCTGCAGGACGAGCCCGACGGCAAGTACTCCGGCAAACGATTCTAACGGGGCGATGCCGTGCGGCACGAGAACCAGGATCGGCAGAAAGACGAGGCCCGTCACATCGAGACCCAGTTCCAGACACATTGAGACTCGCCGGGTCGCTTCGACTGCCGGCGGCGAATCCAGGGCGTCTCGAGTCACGTGCGGCATCAATGGTGGCTGGAGTAGCGGTCTAGGCAGTTTGCGGGCGCTTGACAAGTATCCCTAGCTCGGTGAGCGGGAACTGACGATCGAGCCGTCACGATCTCTCCGCCGTTCGCCGCCATTGACCGTCCGGCTCGAACTTCAGCCGCGGCGGCCAAATCACCCTTCGCGAAAATAGCCTGCTAGAATTCTGACGCAGCTCCTCCAAGAGATAACGGTCGTGCAGGTTCATCCCTATCGATGGCGCGTGTCCGGGAGTTTTCTCGCGCACCTGCTGAAGGCGACGACGCAGCAGCACCACCGCGCGCTCGCCCCGATAATCACGCGGCTGTTGCCGCCAACCGGGGTCGTCTTCGACGTCGGTGCCCATGCCGGACAATATACCAAACTCTTTGCGCGCGCCGCCCCGGACGGGCGGGTCTACGCATTCGAGCCCGGGAGCTATGCTCGCTCGATCCTGCGCGTCGTTGTTTGGCTGCACGCGCTGTCCAATGTCGCCGTGCTACCGGTCGGGTTGGGCTCCCAAACCCGGCTCGACACGTTGTCCATCCCATTGAAGGGGGGCGGCAGCTTCGGCTTTGGCCTCTCCCACATCGGCGCGCCATCGCAGCGCTGGCGCGCGGTAGCTCAGGAAATCGTGCCACTGACGACAATCGACGCAGCGGCAGAGGCGCTTGGCCTAGAACGGCTCGATTTCATCAAGGCGGACATCGAGGGATGGGAGCTGCGATTGCTGCATGGTGCCGAACGCACACTCAAACGCTTTCGGCCGCGGCTGCTGCTTGAGCTCAACGGCGCTGCGCTCGCGCGCGCCGGGGACAGCCTTGAAGAGGCCTTCGCGTTTCTGGCGGTGCGAAGATACCGTGCTTACCGTTTCGAGCCGAGGGCAAACCTCGTGCCGGTCACGATTCCGGCGGACGGGGATTTCTGGTTCGTTCCGGCCGAGGATTCGACGGGCCTTGGGGCGACCAACATTTCGGTTGTATCGCGCGGGTTCGAGGCGCAGGCTCGCGTCGGTAGCATCGCTGTATGAGCTGACGGTAAGGAGTGCGGGGATGGCAGAAATTCTCGGTCTCGGCGTGACCCACTGGCCGACTTTGTGCTTGCCGAACGAGGGGCTGACCAGCGTCTTCAAGCGGACCCTGACCGCGCCCAACGTCGAATCCCGGTATAAGGACAGCGCGAACTGGCCTTCAGAGCTGATTTCTGAGCTCGGCAATGACGACGGCCGGTCGGCGGCAAACCGCTGTGGCGAGCGGTTTGGCAACGATTTCCGCGCGATCCGCAGGATCTTGGACGATTTCGGCCCGGATTTCGTGCTCGTATGGGGTGACGATCAGTACGAGAACTTCCGTGAGGATATCGTCCCGGCCTTTTGCCTGTTGGGCTACGACGCCGATTTCGAAATCAAACCTTGGCACAACGGGAACGGAGGCAAGCCGAACCGGTGGAACGAGCCGGGAGATTGGGCCCTGCGGCTGCACGGTCACCGCGAGGCGGCGAAATACCTCGCCACCGGGCTGATCGAACGCGGCATCGACATGGCTTACGCCTATAAGCCGCTGCATCACCCGATGGCGCACGCCTTTACCAACACCTTCCTCTATCTCGACTGGGACAGGACGGGTTTCCCCTATCCGGTTATCCCGTTCGCGATAAATTGCTATGGCCGAACGCTCATTCATGCCAAGGGCGGTCTAGCGCATTTGTTTCAGCCGCCCCGCCCGGCCGACGAGGCCGAGGATCCGCCGGCCCCGGCCCCGTGGCGCTGCATGGAGGTCGGCGCGGCGGTGGCGCAGGTGCTCGCCGCCTCGCCATACCGAGTGGCACTGGTCGCCTCGTCGAGCTGGTCTCACGCATTTCTGTCGCCGAAAAACGGGTATCTCTGGCCCGATCATGAGGGCGACCGCGTGCTGTTCGACGCCGTGTCGCGCGCTGACTACGCGACTTGGCGGAGACGCTCGCTTGCCGAGATGGAGTTTGCCGGACAGCACGAGATGTTGAATTGGATGGCGCTCATCGGTGCGATGGAGGCATTGGACCGCCGACCGGTCATTCAAGATTACATGGAGACCTACATTCTTGCCTCCGATAAGTGCTTCCTCTCATTCCCCGCTTAACGGGAAGTGAGCCGCCCGCAGAATATAAAAGCGCATTTGGCCTAACCCCGGTGCGGCCTGAGCGGCGGCGCGCCGGCAGCTGTTCAGCCCGACCGGCAGC
>JAFMSA010000406.1 GCA_017353855.1 Alphaproteobacteria bacterium | reverse complement strand
GGATCGAAGAGCGCAGAGCCTCGCTTGCCAGAGAAAAACAACTCCTGCAAGTGCGCGACGGGCTCAGCCGCAAGGCTCGGATGGGTGCGCATCCATCAGGAATACGTTTTTGAAGGCGAAGGCAGACAACCCCTGGCCGAGCTGCTCGCAGGCCGACGAAAGCTGATTGTCTGCAACTTGATGTTCGATCCGGGCTGGGACGAGACATTGCAAGAGCTGCCCTTTCCGGGCCTAAAATTTCAACGGGGTCTTGGTCGATCTCAAGCAGCGAGATGTGAGCCTCGTGGCGATTTCCCGAGCGCCATACGCGAAGCTCGCCGCTTTTCGGAAGGAGATGGGCGGGAGCTTCAATTGGGGTCGTCTCTTACCAACTTCAGCCACGATCGGGATGGACCAAGGGCTTTACGAGACGCCGCTCGCACTTTCAATGCCCAAAGCTGAGGCGTCCGACATGTACCGCAAGTTCGCTGGCACGGGTATTCAGTTGCACGGCGGCATTGGCATGACGTGGGAGCACGACCTGCAGCTCTATTTCAAGCGCGCCAAAGCTTGCCGGGTTGCCGCCCGGCACCGCGAACGCGTCGCGCGATTAATGGGTCCCTGAGAGCCCCATACCCACAATGCGGGATCGCGCATCGGTGCAGAGACAGAACAATTTCGATTCACTGCGGCTTGTCGCTGCGATTTCAGTCATTTTTTCGCACTCGTTTCTCATCGCGGAGGGCACGCAGAACCGAGAGTGGCTGATCCTGTTGACCCGCAACCAGTCGGTACTGGGCTTGACCGGCGTGTTCGTGTTCTTCGCGATCAGCGGATTTCTCGTGACGCAGAGCTTCGAGCAGACCCCGAACCCGTTGCATTATCTCGCGAAGCGGGCATTGCGCATCTTTCCGGGACTGTTCGCTGCCACACTGGTCTCGGCTTTCGTTTTGGGGCCGCTCGTCACCGGCCTCCCGCTCTGCGCATACCTCGGGCGAGCGGAACCTTACCAGTATGTCCTCGGCAATGCGCTGCTCGATCAGAGCGTGCACGAGCTGCCGGGAGTATCCTTCGTCGACAACGCGGTCGGGCTCGAGATCAACGGGTCGTTGTGGACCTTGCCCTTGGAATTCCTGATGTACTTGATGGTCCTTGTGCTGGGTATGCTGCGGCTGCTGAGCCTGCGCGTGGCGCTTTTGCTGTTGGCGTTCGGCATGGCTTGTCTGCGTTTCGAGATGCTCTATCCCCTCGAAAAATGGGGCTGGTTCTTCCAGCTGCTGAGCGGCTGGGGCTGGCTTGTCGGGTTTTTTGCCGCGGGCATGACACTCTACGCGCTGCGCCACACCCGCATCTTTGACGGCCGGGTCGCCTTCCTGGCCCTCGTCGGCCTCGCCCTCAGCATCCCGCTGCGCCACTTCATCGCGCTGTTCCCGGTGTTCGGCTGTTACCTCGCGTTGTGGCTGGCGTTGACCCCACGCCTCGCGGTTATCCCGGTCGCGCGCTTCGGCGATCTATCCTACGGGCTCTACATCTATGGCTGGCCGGTCGAGGAAACGGTGATGTGGCTCTCTGGCGGCCGCGCTTTGTGGTGGGAGATCTTGCTGATCGCCTTACCGGCGACCGCCGCAATCGCGTTCCTGTCGTGGCATCTCGTCGAGCGGCCGATGCTTCGCCTCAAGCCCGGCCCGCGGCGCCTCCCGGCGGCCTACGCGCCGGCGGCACAGCAGGCATAGTCGAGAGGACTGGCGCCGGGCTTTGCTCCCCCGCTAGTATGGCGCCGAAGCCAATCGCGAGGGAGCGCGCCGATGCGGATACACAATCTCTACACCGACTCGAACGGCCAGTCGCATTTCCGGGACATCGAGGTCGAATGGGTCGAGGAAACGCGCGGCGGCAGGCTCTCCAAGCGCTTGCCGGCTACCGGCATCATCTTCCGTGAGGTTCCCCCGACCTATGATCTTGATTGGCACCCGGCGCCGCGGCGTCAATATATCATCAATCTCGACGCCGGGGTGCAGATCACCGCGAGCGACGGCGAGAGCCGCAGGATCGGCGCCGGTGAGGTGATCCTGGTCGAGGACACGACCGGCAAAGGGCACTTGTCGAAGGCGATCGACAACACGGTCCGCAATTGTATCTTCGTACCTATCGAATGAGGGAGCGCGACGATGAAGCTGTTGTATTTCGACGACTACAAACTGGGCTTGTTGAAGGGCAACGACGTCGTCGACGTGTCGCCGGTGGCGCGAGACATCCCGCATACGGGACCCGGCGATCTGATCAACGGGTTGATCGAGCATTTTGCGCAATACCGTGGACGACTCGAGGATGCCGCGGCCAGCAGCCGCGGGGTTCCGCTCTCCTCGGTCAGGATCCGCCCGCCATTGCCAAAGCCCACCAACATCGACGCGATGGCCGTCAATTATATGGAAGACGGCACCCGCAAAGAGCCGGCGCCGATCAATGCCTTCCACAAATCGCCGAGCGCGGTCTGCGGACCGGGCGACGCGATGGTTCTGCCGGACGTGCCGGCGACGATCTTCGAGGGTGAGGCCGAACTGGCGGTCGTCATCGGCAAGCGGGCAAGCCACGTCAAAGCCGCCGATGCGATGGAATACGTCTTCGGCTACACAAATTTCATCGACGGCTCGGCACGCGGTCTGCCGCCGGCCGGTAATGTCTTCTTTCAGATGAAATCGCGCGACAGTTTTGCGCCCATCGGGCCGTATCTTGTGACCAAGGACGAGGTCCCCGATCCGCATCGGCTGCAAATCCGGCTGTGGAACAACGGCACCTTGATGCAGAACTTCAACACCAGCGACATGGCGCACAGGATCCCGCGCTGCATCGAGTGGCTTACTTCGATCCACACCTTGGAGCCGGGCGATATCGTCGCCACCGGCACCAACCACCGCGGTCTCAACCCATTCATGGATGGCGACAGTATCGAGCTCGAAATCGACGGCATCGGGCGGCTCAGCTTCAGTGTTAAGGACGAGCTGAAGCGGAGCTGGGCGCGCGTGACGCGGCTCGAAATGCACGAAAAGGCCGCGCAGAAAACGCCCGGCGCCTACCCGGACATCACGCCGCAGCTGACCGGCAAATACGCCCCCGCGGCACGCTGAGCCGCTGAGCGCTACCTGAGCCTCTCGGCGCTTGCGGAGGGAGAGCCGAGGTGAGTGCTTTCCGCTTCGCAGAAAGGAACGACAATGACTGCCGCCGGTTTTGCCTATCGCCATCTCTTCGCCAGGGATCTGCCGCCGCCGGCGCCTCCCTGGCGCGGCTTTCCGAAGTACAATTTCATCGGCGGCCACAACGATCCACTGCGGATCCCGTCCACGGCCATGGCCGAGGCGGCCTCGGCAGTACTGCAGCGCGACGGCACCAGGCTTGCGCTCTACAATTTCGACGGCCCGCAAGGGTATCGGCCGCTGCGCGAGTTCGTCGTCGCAAAAGCCGCGCAGCGGCCGGCGATAACGTGTTCGGTCGATGACGTTCTGATCACCTCCGGCTCGGGGCAAGGCATCGATCTTGTTAATCAGCTGCTGCTGGAGCCGGGCGATACGGTCATCCTCGAAGAATTCACGTATGGGGGCGCGCTGACCAAATTGAGGCGCCTTGGCGTGAACATCATCGGTGCACCGCTGGATGAAGACGGCCTCGATATCGACGCGCTTGCGCGCGTCCTCGAGGATTTGGGGAGCAAGGGGGTTACACCGAAATATATCTACACGATCCCGACGATACAGAACCCGACCGGCTCGATCCTGCCGCTCGAGCGCCGGCAGCGGCTGCTCGCCCTGACCCGTCAGCACCGCGTGCCCGTATTCGAGGACGAATGCTATGCGGACCTAACCTGGGACGGCAGCGGGCCGCCTTCGCTTTATTCGCTGGACCCGCAGCAGGTGATCCACATCGGGTCGTTCTCGAAGACCCTGGCGCCGTCATTGCGCCTTGGCTACATGGTCGCCGGGCCCGACGTCATGAGCCAACTCGTCGCGTGCAAGCGAGAGATGGACAGCGGCACCGGCGCGCTCGATCAGATGGTCGTCGCCGAATATTTCTCGCAGAGTTTCGGCGAGCATGTCGGCGGCCTGAGCGAGACCCTGCACGAAAAGCTCGATACGATGGTCGACGCCGTCGAGCGCGAGTTCGGCACTGCGGTCGAAAAGATGTGGTATCCTAAGGGCGGAATATTTCTGTGGCTCAAGCTCCCTGATCGGGTTGACGTCACGAAACTGGTGGTGCCGGCTGCCAGTGCCGGCATCGCCTTCAATCCCGGCCCCGAATGGTCGTGCAACCCGGCCGTTACGAAGTCTCATCTGCGCCTCTGTTTCGCGCTGCCGTCGAAGGATGTGATCCGCGAAGGAGTGGCTGCGTTCGCCCGTGTGTGTTTCGAGGAGACGGGCCTTCCCGAGCGCAGCGCCAATATCCGCCGCAGCGCCCAGAACTGACCCCTCCGGCATCGGGGGGTGCCTATGTTGGGCGCTGCGGGTTCCTCGGCTTAGACATCGTCAGGAAATAAACGCGCTATCTGGAGGATAGGTTATTCGGCGAGATCGTGTAATTCCACTCGCCGTGAAACGCAGCGCGTTTGATGTTGATGGCCGCCATCTGCTCATCGGAGACGGCAATACCGCTGGGGTATTGGCCGGTATCCAGCTCACAGCGCACCGTCAGGCCTGTCTTGGTGGTGGTCGCCGAGATCAGTTCGACGATCACGCGATAGCTGACCAATGGCTTGGCGCGCCAGTTCTGGCTGATGAACGAGAAGAGCCGGTGTT
>JAFMSA010000046.1 GCA_017353855.1 Alphaproteobacteria bacterium | reverse complement strand
CTAGGATGCATAGAATGCAATAATCTTAGCCGACGGGCGACGGCAGCGCGAGGCCAGAGTCCGCAACATTGCATGCATCGCGTCAGACCTCTTCGCGCATCGCGCCAATCGATTTCAATTTTTCAGTTGAGCCGTTAGGCTCATCGCACCCGTCTCACCGGAGGAGGTTGCCATGCCCGAAGGCGAACGCATCGATCGGCGCCGGGCGGCACTCATCGCTTATGACGTTTGCCGGCGCGCGCTAACGCCGTCGGATCCTGCACGCAGGGATGCGATGCGCCCTGTGCTCGACGCCTGGGTGCGGATAATCGCGGCCGCGCGCACGGCGGGCGTGCCGGTGATCTACACAACGCCCGTCAGTCGCGCCGATGGCGCCGACGTCGTCATGCTGCCGACCGATCTCTCGGCAGAGACGGGCGCGCCCCCTCTCACCAACGCCATCGAGGGCACGGCCGAGGCCGGCTTCCCCGACGAGATCGCGCCGCGGCCTGAGGATTACGTCTTCCTGAAGCGCCGGCCGAGCGCGTTTTACGGGACGGGCGTCGGCGAGCTCCTGCACATGCTGCGGCGCGACACGATCATTATCGGTGGCGGCGCCACCAACCGCGGCGTCGAAACAAGCGTGCGCGAAGCCTTCAATCTCGACCTCGCGTCTGTCGTCGTGCGCGAATGCTGCTGGAGCAGCGACCCGGCCGCCCACGCCTATAGCCTCGAGAAGGCAATGAAAATGTATGCGCGCGTCCGGCGCCTCGACGAGGTCGCGGCGATGTTTGGGGAATAACGGCCGTCACCCGGCCCACCGGGTCAGCGCCGGAGCAGACCCGATGGGCCGGAGGCACCTCGGGCCCCGGGCGGGCGGCCCGTAAGCGCGGCTTCCGCAGATGCCGAGCGCTCGGCCAACCCCGCATGAAGGCGCCAGGATGAAAAAAAGGACGGCTTTTACCGCCGCTGATCGAGCCACCCGGCCGAACGATCACGTTCCCGGCAACGTCGCGATCCCGCTTGCGCGATCCGGTCCGCCGGAGTACCAGATCATAAACCGAAACCGGGAGCGGCACGATGGCAGACAAAATTTCCGATGTTCCGTCAGCTCCGGCCGAAGCGGTAAGCCCCTCCGGCATCAATCACCTGGTGCTCAATGTGCGGGACATCGAGGAATCGCACAGGTTCTGGACAGAAGTTGTCGGGCTGAAGCAGGTCGCCGAGTTGCACTCGCGGCCGGATCGGCCGATCCCGCCGAAGATGCGCTTCTACAGCGCCGTCGATGACGGCAAGCTGACCCATCATACCGTCGCACTGGTGGAGAGCCCAAACTTGCCGCCGCCCGGCAATTGGGTCCTCTCCGGCGGTCAGGTCGCAATCAACCATGTCGCTCTGACGATGCCCAGCCGTGAGGCGTGGTTGCAGCAGCTGGCCTTCCTGCACGGCAAAGGCGTCAAATTCAACTGGCGGGTCAACCACGGTGTGACGCATAGCGTGTACATCAACGATCCCAACGGCTACGGCGTGGAGTTCCTTTACGAACTGCCGCGCGAGATGTGGGAAAACGATATCGACGCAGCGGTGAACTGGCTCGAGAACCTGCCGAACGAAGGACCGGAGGCCCTGGCCGACCGTACCGACACGCCGAGCTTCGGCCGTGGCGAACCCGCCGCGGCGCCGTCAGCGGAATAGGGCGTTCCCGCTTCACCACGGCCGACGCGGCTCCCCTCGGCGTGAGCGGGGATGTTCAGCCGGGCATCGCGATCCGGCGGCCAATCCAGGCCGGCCGGGCGAGCTGCGCGTGTGCCGCCGCGGCTGCCATCAAGTGCGGGCGGATCTCGTCCGGAAACGGCGCGACCCGACGGGTCGAGAGATCGACGTGCAGGTACATCAGCTCCTGGGTCGCAGCGCGCTGACAGCCTGCGGCGATGAACATTTCATGCGCCAGATGTAAGCGCTTGTTGTCCAGCGCGAGAATCTGCGTGCTGATGCGCACCCGCTCGCCGAGCAGCAGCTCGCGCTCATATAAATTGTGGGTCTCAGCCGCAAACGTTCCGTTGTTGGTACTGTCCTTGTACTGGCGGCCAATGCCGATCGCATCGAACAGGGCGTCCGTCGCGTAATCAAACAGCACCGTGTAATACGCGAGGTTCATGTGGTTGTTGGCGTCGATCCATTCCGGCAGGACCTCGCCCTCGTAACGCTCGAAAGGTGCCGGGACACTCATGGGAGGGGGCGCTCGGCGGCGAGTATCGTCACCGGATAGGCATAATGGACTTTTTCGCCGTCGAGACGGACCGGGACCCCGAGCCGGTCATCCGCCGCAGAGGCGCGGAACATCTCAATGATTTTAACCCGGTCGCCCGGATTGGGAAACGACCGGGAGAGCAGACCCTCCACCTCGCCGCGGAGCTCGTAAGAGGTCATCTGCGGCTCCGGGAGGCCGGCCGCACGGAACAGGCCCTTGAGCTCAGCCAAAGTCAAGTTGCGGGCGTGTGAAGGATCGCGCAACTTTTCGAGCCGGTTGAACTCTGCTGCCTTTGCCGGGTCCTCGGACGCGCAAGTGTCGACGACGACGACACGCCCGCGCGGCGCGCATACGCGAACCATCTCCTGCAGAACCGCACACGGGTCCAGCAAGTGATGGAACGCAAAACGCGTCACGACAATCGAGAAGCTGCCGTCGTCATATGGCAGCGAGTTCACATCCCCTAGCTGCCAGGAGACGTTCGATACCTGCTTTTCCGCCGCCAAAACACGTGCGCGCTCGAGCATCGCGGGAGTCACGTCGATGCCGGTTGCATGCCGCACATGCGGCGCGAAAGCGCACACGACAATACCGCCGCCGCATGCGACGTCGAGAACCGTGTCGCCCGGGTCGGGCCGGGCGGCGGCGATGATCATTCCGAGCGCGTCTTCGTCGGTAATGGCCGGCGCCGTACTAAAGACTGTGGCTTGCCGCGTGAACTGCTCGAGGATCAGGTCGTCGTGATGGTTTGCTCCAGGCATCTGCTCGTATCCTCACAGCGGGCCATTGGGAAGCACCAACACCTTGCCGTTTCGCCCGCCCTGCTGCGCGCGGATCAGCGCTCCCCGGATCTCCTCAATCGGATAAAACGTGTCGATCGGGACCTTGAGCACGCCGGCACGGACTTTCTGCGCGAGGTCCCTATAAAGCTCGCGGATCTGGGCGGTCGTCCGTTTGTCGAGGCCATAGCCGAGACCGAAGCCTGTAAGAGTGACACCCCGCGTCAAGGCGGCGCGGCTTATCGTCGGGTCCTGACCGGACATCGAGCCGTAGCTGACGACGACCCCACCGTCGGCGATGCAGTCGGCGATGCGCCGGGAGGCCTCGCCGGACACGGCGTCGATCCCGAGGCGGATCGGCGCCCCGCCGGTTGCGGCCCGGGCGCGTTCGACCAGATCCGGACCGTCCTTCAGAACGATGTCCGCACCGAGGTCCCGCAACTCACCGGCGAGTTCGTCGCGGCGCAAGACATTGACCGTATGCACGCCGCGCGCCCTCCCGAGGACAATAATGTGGCGCCCGACCGCAGAATTGGCGACGTTCTGGATAATCCAATCGCCTGGCGCGAGAGCGATATGGTCTTCCAATAGTAAAAAGGCAGTCGGCGGATTGATGCGCAACATGGCAACCTGGGCCAGTTCGAGACCCGAAGGGACCGGTATTGCGTCTTCGGCCTTCACGCGGCGCCGCTGCGTCCAATTCTCGCGCTGCATGTTGATCACAAACTCGCCCTCTCTTGACGAGCTGACGCCCTCGCCGACAGCGACCACTCGGCCCACACCTTCAGCGCCGGGCGTCGCGGGGAGAGGCGGCCTCAGCCGATAGCTGCCCCGACAGAACGAGATATCCGCCGGATTGATCGGAAAAGCGAGGATGTCAAAGACAATTTCCCCAGGCCCGGGAGCGCCGACATCCGGCGCATCAATACAGTGCGCCACCTCCTCCGGCACGCCATAGGCAGTGATCTCGATCTTCTTCATCAACTGTCTCCGGGGCCGATACCCCTGCCTTCACATTCCATGGGGAGGAGCCCCGTCGCGTCGCATGGACGAGGACTCCTGAGTTTGCCCGTAACAGCCTCGTCGTGACGAGGAACTTGCGCTCCTGCTCCTCCCGAATGTTGCCGGGCAGCATTTGAGACAAGCCCGTTCCGTTCCCACCCCGGGCTCGTCTACAGCCTGCCCCTCGAAAGGTCCGAACTGAGGAGGCATTCGGACCTCGGTACTTGAACTTCCCGGTCAACGTCGTCTCCAGTCTCCTTTTGACTCAGGGGGGTCAAGCGTAGGCTTCCGAGAAAGCCCCCGGCGACCGTGATCCGGTGCGGTTCGCCGGTCGTGGGGTTTCTTACCGACATTCGCGCATCATCGCGGCCGATGCCGACGATCCTATCGCCGAGACGATCTCGTCGGCAATGGGCCCCTGGCGTGGCAGGCGGGCGAACACATGCGCTTGAATACCGGCCATTGCGGCGGCACCGTCGAAGCTCCGAGGTCTTCAGCAACAGCAATCAGACGCGTGCTGCGCACAGATGCGTTGAGGATGGACGCGGGCTTTTTCAGCGTCGGGAGGATCCTCAATCCCTGCATGATCCCGCAGCTTCACACCCGTCGTGATCGGCCGGGTGCCTGAAAGAAGCGCCCAGGCATTGCCGAAGCGTATCGGCCAAGCGGCGGCAGCACTCTCCCCATTTTCGGGGTCGAGACCCCACGTCCCGGTGCGGTCCGAGCCCGCCCCGGCCACCGCTCTTGCGTGAGCGCGTCCTCCCTGCCGGTGCAACGCCGGCCCCGTTACATCCGGCTTCCCATAGAATCGACATATTTGCACTCATCTCTCTCGGCACTTGCCGGGGCTGAGGTTCCGCCACTGTTCCGAGGCGTTTAGATGCAGAAACCTTTTGTTATTGTGTGCCTTCTGCTGGTCGGGTTCGGGGTGCCCGGCGCCCGAGCGGATGAAAAGCCCGAGCGGGAACTGCCCGCGCGCGTGGCGACCCACCATTCCCTGGAGCTTGCGGGCCACCGGCTCGACTATGAAGCGGTGGCCGAGACTCTGCCGGTGACCGACGCCAAGGGTCACAGCGCTGCATCGATTTTTACGGTGAGCTATGTTGCCGACAGCGCGACCGCCGGTCAAAGGCCAGTGACCTTTGTTTTCAATGGCGGCCCGGGTGCGGCCTCCGTCTTTCTGCATCTCGGGGCGCTCGGGCCAAAGGTTTTGGAGACCCCCGAAAACGGGGCAGTGCCGAGCCCGCCGCTTCACCTTGCCGACAATCAGGCGACCTGGCTCGGCTTCTCCGATCTCGTATTCGTCGATCCGGTCGGTACCGGCTTCAGCCGCGGGACGGGCAAGGAGGAAAATCCTGATAAACCATTCTGGGATGTACACGCCGATATCGCTTCGCTCGGCTCGGTGATCCGCCTTTGGCTGACCCGGCATCAGCGCTGGACTTCACCGGTCTACCTGGCCGGCGAGAGCTATGGCGGGTTTCGGGCGGCAGCTATGGCGCAATCCTTGCCCCACGACGTTGGTGTGATCGTAAAAGGGCTAGTCCTGATCTCGCCGGCGCTCGATTTTTCGGCATTGCACCAGTCGGAGCGCGATCTTCTTGCCTCCGCCTTTATGCTACCCTCCTACGCGGCCACTGCCGCGGCATATCACGCCTCGTCCCCGGCCCAAGATGTCACGGAGGCGGAACGCTTCGCGCTCTCGGATTATCTCGTCGGTCTTGCCGCCCTGAAAGGGCAGCCCTCCCCGGGCGACCCCTTTATCACCAAGGTCGCGCAAACCACCGGGGTTCCGGCGGATATCGTGCTGCGCTACCGCGCTCGCATCCCGCGCCACGTTTTCGCTCGCGAGATCCGGCGACACGAGGGCGAGGTGGTCAGCCTCTACGACGGTACGATCGCGCGGCCCGCCGGTCCCGAAGGAGAGGGGGGCGCCGATCCGGTACTGCAACCGGCTGTCGCAGCTTACGGAATGGCATTCAATGCTTATCTGGCAGACTCGCTTGGCGTGCACAGTGATCTGCCCTACCGCGTTTTGCCGCGCGGCATCTCGCAGCAATGGAACTGGCAGAGCGGACAGCATCACGGCAGTGACGAGATGGCCCTGTCCTCGTTGGAGAAGGCACTGCTTGAGCACCCGGACACCAAGGTCCTGATCGTCAACGGCCGGTATGATCTGGTGACCCCCTATTTCGCATCGCGCTGGCTGATAGATCAGCTGGAGATCCCTGCCTCGGTACGTGCCGGGATCCGGCTGCGCGTCTATGACGGCGGGCACATGGTCTATATGCATCCACGCTCGCGCGCTCTCCTTGCCCGGGACGCGGCCGCACTCTACGGCGCGAGCGGATACGCGCCGACGCAATGAGATCGGGCAGTCCCGGGGCGTTCGCTAACCCGGCTAACGCAGCCTTGGCCTATCTTTATCGAAACCTGCGGCGCTGCTGATTGCTTGCCTCCGCTATCAGCCCGTCCAGCGCTGCGAGCAGCCGGGCTTCGGTTTCCGGCCCGCCTTCGAGGTGCCTTAGCAGCAACGCGGCGGCTTCAAGCGTCGACAGTGCCTCGCGGCGAGGTTCACGGCGAACCCGTCCGTAACGAGACTTATGCTGTGGATTGAGGACGATCCGGCGCAGCTTCAACAGCCATGGATTGCGCCACCACAGCGCCTTTGCCTCCTTCCAGCTCCCGTCCAGCAGCACGATACCGCGCAAGCCGCGCAGCATCGCCGGCTGGTCGCCGGCCGGTTGGCCGCGCCGGTCGACCACGATCACTTCCCGGCCCGCGGCGAGCAGTTCCGGGCGTGCCGATCCGAGATAAAGCACCGCCCAGTTTCTCGGATCAGCCGATTGACCCAGCGCCTGTCCCAGATTCGGCCAGGACAACCCGACAACGAGTTTGGCGCGCTGCAGCATCGCACGCGCCAGAGCGGCCGTCGCCAATGGCTCCCTCTTTTCCTGCGGATGCTGCAGGATCAAGATGAACAGACGGTTGTCGATCGGCTGGTCCGCAGATGTGGTGCATACTTCGTTTTCGGGCACCCGCTCATTCGCCCTCATGGAATGCTTACGTCAAGTCGCCGTTAGTGCGATGGCCGACAAACATACACCGGCTCGGCTTGCCGTTGGGCGAGGCGTTGCGGCACAGAAATTGCGACTTCGGCCGAAGCACTTAATAGAGGGGTTCATGCGCAAATCTATCCGTAAAGCCGTTTTTCCGGTCGCCGGATTGGGGACCCGCTTTCTTCCGGCAACCAAGGCCATGCCCAAGGAAATGTTGCCGATAGTTGACAAACCGCTCATTCATTACGCCGTCGAGGAGGCGAAGGCCGCCGGAATCGAAGAATTCTACTTTGTCACAAGCCGCGGAAAGAGCGCCATCGACGATCACTTTGACCGTGCCATCGAGCTGGAAGCGACGTTGCGAGAGCGGGGCAAGACCGATCTGCTCGGCGAGCTCGAAGCACGGCTTCCCGAGCCTGGACAGGTGGCCTATACGCGGCAGCAGACCCCGCTCGGCCTCGGGCATGCGGTATGGTGCGCCCGCGCGCTTGTGGGGGATGAGCCCTTTGCAGTGTTGCTCGCCGACGATCTGATGGTTTGCGAGACCCCATGCCTCGCCCAAATGGTTGAAGCCTATGATGAAACCGGCGGCAACCTTGCCGCGATCATCGAGGTGCCGCGTGCCCATACCGCGCGATACGGGGTGCTCGATGTCGTCTGCGACGACGGGCGCCTGGTGCGCGCAAGAAGGGTCGTCGAGAAACCGAGCCCCGCCGAGGCTCCGTCGACTTTAACGATTATCGGACGCTATATAATCCAGCCCCAGGTGTTCGATCACCTCTCCGATGCCAGCCCGGGCACCGGTGGCGAGATTCAGCTGACCGATGCTCTCGGCAAGCTGATCGAAGACGGTCAGCCGTTTCACGGGGTGCGTTTTGAGGGCCGGCGCTTTGATTGCGGCGACAAGCTCGGCTTTCTTGAGGCGACGGTGGCACTGGGGCTGCGACACGCGGAGCTCGGGGCGGGCCTGCGCAAGATATTGGCCTCGTACCTATGATGGAGGCGGTCGGGGCGTGGCAGCCCCGCCCTGTGCGCACGCCGAAAAACAACCACTGCCAATGACCAGAGAAAGCTGATGGGACATCGCTTCGACTCGACAATCTTGCGTGAGTACGACATCCGGGGGATCGTCGGGCAAACCTTGTCGGCCGCTGACGCCCATGCGATCGGACGCGCTTACGCGCTCACGCTGGCGAAGGCCGGGGGCAGGCGCATCGCGGTCGGTTATGACGGCCGACTCACGTCTCCCGAACTCGAAGCAGCTCTGGTCGACGGCCTGAGGATGGAGGCCGCCGATGTCGTGCGCATCGGCCGCGGCCCTACGCCGATGCTCTATTACGCATCGGCAACGCTCGGCGTTGACGGCGGTGTCATGGTCACCGGATCGCATAACCCGCCCGACTACAACGGGTTTAAATTCGTCTTTCAAGGAAAGCCGTTTTATGGAAACGCCATCCGGCAACTCGGTGAAACTGCGCTCAAACTGCCCGAAGCTCCCGAACACATGCGGGGACGCGTCGAAGAGCGCGCTCTTCGCGAAGAGTATGTCGTCAGATTGGCGCGTGACTATCACGGCGATCGCCCGCTGATCGCGGCCTGGGATCCCGGTAATGGAGCCTCGGGGGAGGTCGTTCAGGAACTGACGGCGCGCCTGCCCGGCCGGCACGTGCTGCTGAACGAGATCATCGACGGCAGGTTTCCGGCCCACCATCCCGATCCGACAGTCCCCGAAAACCTGGTCCAGCTCAAGCAGGCGGTGGCCGAGGAGAGCTGCGAACTCGGCATCGCCTTCGACGGTGACGGCGACCGCATCGGAGTGGTCGATGCGCGGGGCCGCATCATGTGGGGCGATCAGTTGATGGTCGTGCTGGCGCGCGACGTACTAACCCGTCATCCCGGCGCTCCGATCATCGCCGACGTCAAGGCAAGCCAGGTTTTGTTCGACGAAATCGCCCGGATGGGGGGCCGGCCCGTGATGGCCGCCACGGGGCATTCGCTGATCAAGGCGAAACTCGCGCAGCTGGGTGCCCCGCTGGCCGGCGAAATGAGCGGCCACATTTTCTTTGCCGACGGTTATTACGGCTTCGATGACGCGATTTACGTCGCGGTGCGGCTGCTCGACATTCTGTCGCGCGACCGTAAGAGCCTGGCCGAGATGCGCGATGTGCTGCCGGTTGTTGTCAACACGCCCGAACTGCGGTTCGCGTGCCCGGAGAACCGCAAATTCGCGGTGGTGGACGAGGTTCGCGAACGTCTGCGGCAAGCCGGTGCAGAGATCACCGACATCGACGGGGTGCGTGTGCGCACGCCGGACGGCTGGTGGCTGCTGCGTGCTTCGAATACGCAGGCCGTGCTCGTCGCCCGCGCCGAGTCGGCGAGCGAAGAAGGCCTTGCCCGCCTCAAGCAACAACTCGCCGCCATACTTGCCGCAAGCGGTGTCGCATTACCCGATTAGCCGTGAGGCAGCGCGGGGCCTGCGGCCCTCCGCATCTAGCCGTTGGCGACCTTCACCCGCGGCGGCACTACCGAGCATTCGATCCGCTTCTTATGCAATGCGGCGCAGGCGCCTTGTGCTTCCTGCGGCGTGAAGTTGAGCAGCCGCGGACGGTAGAGATGGTCTTTGACCTTGGACGGCTGGATAATGTGCACCGGCTTACCCCGCGCGATCGCAAGCCTGGCAGCGGTCCGCGCGGCGTGTTCGGCGGCCGTCTGGACCCGATAAGCGCCAAGCTGGATGCTCCACCGCTCTCCGGGCGGATCGCCATGCGGCTGGCGAGACGCCGGCGCTGCCTCCGCCTTCGCCACCGGCGTTATGTTAGCTGCGAGCTTGCGCGCAGCCTTCGTGAACTGTCCCAGTTTCTCCCGCGGGCGTACCGGGCGGTCGGCATCCGCGACGACCTGCGGTGATGGTCCGCTCGGGTCTTCCCGGCGAGCGACGACCGTGCCGACACCGACTTCCGCAAATCCCTGGTCGAGCAGTTCAGTCATTTCCCGGTCTCGCGCACCAGCCGAAGATCCACCCATCACGATACCGATCAGCCGATGGCCGTTGCGCACCGCGGAAGCGGCCAGATTAAAGCCGGATGCGCCGGTATATCCGGTCTTGATCCCATCGGCGCCTTCGTACGAATCGAGAAGGTGGTTGTGAGTAGCGATCAGCCGGCCGTGAAAATAGAATTCGCGTGTCGAGAAATAACGGTATTCGCGAGGAAAATCGTGATAAAGGGCGAGTGCTAGCTGCACAGTGTCGCGCGCCGTCGTGTGTTGCTCGGGATCGGGCAAACCCGAAGCGTTGCGGTAGACGGTGCTGGTCATCCCGAGCTGCTGCGCCTTCCGGGTCATGCGCTCGGCGAAGGCGGCTTCACTACCGGCTAAGCCTTGGGCGAGCACAGCGGCAGCGTCATTGGCGGATTTGGTCACGATTCCGAGGATCAAATCCTGGACTTGCACCGATTCTCCCGGGGCGAGATGGAGTTTTGTAGGGCTCTTGCTCGCCGCGTCGATCGAGACCGGGAGGAACTGATCCAAACGAAGCGTACCGGCGTTCAAAGCCTCGAACGTCAGGTACAGAGTCATCATCTTCGTGAGCGAGGCGGGATAGGTAATCGCGTCCGCATTCCGCGCGCTGAGAACCCGGCCGGTATCGGCGTCGATCACGATGGATTCGACTTCCCGGTCCGGATCCACCAACCCGAGCGATCCATGACGTATATGCGCGTGGTGTCGCAAATGGTGCCGCGCCTCTACCGGACCTACGCCGAATAACAGCAGCGCCGCAACAGCGCCGGCAGCCACGAGGAACTGCCATGGACGGGAGACCGCTGCACCGCACGGATCGCGCGCCGCGTTTCCAAGCACGATCACTTAAACCCCCTATTCCCCCCGAAGGCCGCAAGTCGAGAACGACCTTGGAGACATCATTGATAGAATAAGAGAAAGGTGCATCGCTGTCCACGTTCTTTATGGCGCTAAATGGTAGGAAACAAGGGGTAAGCCGATTATACGACCCTAAGACGGTGAACGTGCCAGTGCTATGCTGACGCGGCCGCCGCGAGTGTTGGGAAGGATTGGCGAAGGCAGCGCCGGTCGTTGCTTTTGTACTCTTCGTTGCCCGGTTCGCTTTTATTGCTGTCAAGATCGCGCCAGATCGCGCCCGAGACGCGTTTGCGGGTTACCGGATCCGGGCCGTATCGTCGATCTTCGAACTATCGCAGCTCCGACCAATCCTTTTGTGCGGCGCACAATTCTTCTTGTGAATCGAGGTGCGGATAGGTATCTTCGGCATTGTGCAGCTGCGAAGGGGAGCGCGGCGGACATAAGGGTCAAGTGATGGAAACCAAAGCCAGACGCGTTTCGCGTGCGCCCGCGCCGGTTGGGGCCCCGGTCGGACCGATCAAAGTTAACAGCCCGTCGAACGCGCCGGCGACGGCATCGACGGACCCGCCGCAGCCAGCCGGAGCCGCCTCCACGCCGCAAGCGCCCAACGACTCCCTGCGCCCCGCCGAGAGCTTGGCCTCCCTTTCGCAAGGTGGCCCGATCGCGAGGGTGACCGACAGCGCATGGCCGGGGGATCTCGCCGGCATCGGTCGCGATGCTCTTGCGGCGTTCACCCAATCGCAGGAGGCCTTGGCGAAGGGTCTCGAGGCGCTGGGCGCCGAAATGGCGGGGCTCGCATTTTCGGGGATCGATACCGTAACGCGGGCGGCGTCCGGGATGATCGGCGTCAAGACCTTCTCGGATGCAATTGACGTGAATGCCGGCCTGGCCTGCAGCAGCCTGGACAGATGGGTAGGCGGGTCGGCCAGGATGTCCGAACTCGCCGTCAAGCTTGCCGCCGAGATATCGCGGCCCATCCTGACGCAGCTCGGCAAAGGCTGGGTCAACACGGCCCGCCACGGCTCCGGAAACTGACTCTTCGTATGCGCGCCGCTATTCGGCCTTATCCAGGAGCGACCTGATCCGGCGGTCGACGAAGTCGGCCCCGGGCGTTGCCAGCCGCGCCGCCCGATGGCCGAACGGACGGGATTTCTGCCGATCGCGTCGTCGGTGATCACGAAATTTCTGTCGATGCCGAACGTCTTCCCCGGTCCGACGATCGGAAAGGATCAAAGGCATGCCGCGCGCCACTCGCCCCGTCCACCGGAAGGATCGCATTTTCGCGCCCCGGGTTGAGTTTGCCGTGCGTCTGGTCGGCCACTCGCACTCGCAGCTCGCGCGACACGGTCCTGTTTTCAAACTGAGGGTCACAAACATTAAAAATCTGTGGTCAGGGCGCAGGCTAAATGTAATGCAACAGCAAGCGCGACAGCTGGCAGCGCCTTGACTTAGATTCAGATGAGTTTTACCCGGCTGTTTTTCTCTCGCGCGTGATCCCTGGCCGGGCTCGCTCACGGCCCTCCTGCTGTGGAGCAGGGTGATGGCCTTCATTAAGCACTCAGCACCCAGACCCCTGCCCTCAGGCATGGGGCAGGCATGCGGAGGAGGTTGGCCTTTCCCGCGCAGCAGGAGCAGCCGCGCCCGCTTCGCGCAGCAAGGCATCAACCTGAAAACGGCTGTTAACGGCTGTGCCGCTTATCCGGAACCAATACGCTCGACGCCGTCTCCTGCGCGTCCTTACGGACCTTGTGACCAGATGGCGTGTGCCACCTCACTCTCGCCAATGTTGCCGGGCAGCATTTCCAAGAGCCCCATTTCGTCGCCATGTCAGAGGTGTCTACTGCCTCTTCTTCGAGGGTCCGAACGGGTGGCCATTCGAACCTCGGCCTTGAACTTTCCGGTCAACCTCGACTCGAGTTGCCTTCGACTCGAGGCCGGTAAGCGCAGGCTTCCGAGTCACCGAAAGCACCCGGATTTCTCCGCGGGGTTACTCGGCTTCGGCATCGTCATCGATCTGTTCGGCTGATCGCCCGTCCGGCCTGCCGCGCGATCCAGATCTCGAACCGGGCGAAAAACAGGTCCGTTAGGATCGCAAACAGCGCGACGAGAACGGCTCCCTCCAGGACGAAGGGGAGCTTGTTGGATACAAGGCCGTTAAAGATCGGCGTGCCGAGGGTCAACGCCCCGACCGTCGATCCGATCGTCGCCGTTCCGATCGAGATCGTCACCGAGACCCGTATTCCCGAAATGATGACCGGCGCCGCGAGCGGCAAATCGACACCGCGCAGCTGTTGCCAAGGTGTCAGTCCCATCCCCTCGGCTGCCTCGCGCACGCCCGGCGGCACCGCCTCCAGGCCGGCAATCGCGTTCTCGATCACCGGAAGCAGGCCGTAGAGGAACAACGCTATAATGGTCGGGCGGGCGCCGAAACCGACAACCGGGACAGTGATCGCCAGCA
>JAFMSA010000045.1 GCA_017353855.1 Alphaproteobacteria bacterium | reverse complement strand
CTAAACGCCGAGGTTCTGACCATCGGGCAGCTCTATCGCGATCGCGGCGACGCCGAGAACAACTTCGACGAATTGAAAAACCAGTGGGATTGGGGCGGCTTTACCACCCACGACCTGAACCGCTGCCGGATTATGGCAGGGATCGTTGCCCTCGCCGCCAATTGGTGGAACCTGTTCACCCGGCTGGCCGATCCCGACCACCACCGTGAGGCGATCACCAGTCGGCCGCTGCTGCTCGAAGCCATTGGCCGACAGACCAATCACGCCGGGCGCACCACACTGACGCACTGACGGTCAGCAGCACCCATGGCCTGCGTCACCGCGCCCGCGAGGCGTTCACCTGCATTGCCGCCTTCTTCGCCGAACTGCGCGAAACTGCGGGGCAGTTGACTGACCTCGATCGTTGGTACCGTATCCTAAGCCGGGCGCTGGTTAAGTACCTCAGGGGCCGTCAGCTCGACCCGCCGCGTCGATTACAGCGGGCTTAAGTCGGCACGCAAAGTTGAACGGCGCAGGCTGACCACCGCGAAGCTATCGGCCCGCAACTCCCGGATCTAGTCTAGGGTGAACCCATGGCCGAAGCCCTGCTCAACTGAACGCTCGTCATCGTGCCGAGTTTGATGCCCTGCAGTTCCGGCATGCGCCTTTTCCGATCGATTGCGTGAGGGGTCTTACCCCTCAAGTGTCGGAGCAGACTACAGCGCTGGTGCTGACGATCGGCGTAATGGCAGCAACTTGCTAGACTTTGCAGAGTCCTCAGGAGCATCTTGCAGCACCGGGTAGCCCAACACCGCGGCTGCGCTGCCGCGGCCCATATCGCCGGGCCAGCGCCGAGACGCTCTGGCCGTAATAGTTTGCTTTCCCGGGCGTTCCAGAAAAGTTTCGGCTCTATCAATGGGCTCACCACGGCACCTCCAGGCCGCTGTTGTCGCCAGAACCATTGCTGCCGATTGGGATATTGGGATCATGGCGATCACTGCATTTCCACACACCGCCGCAGGCATCAGAGCTAACAGAAGCACCGACATAGACCGTGCTGCCGTCTGGGGTGACGGCCACGCCGACAAATTGGCGTGGAAGCGCTATAGCGGTTACGTATTCGTCGGCGTGTCGATCACCGATACCGCGCCGCGTGGCGCGTTTCCCGTGTAGTTGGTGAGTTAGGGTTCGAGCTTACTGCCATCGCACTCACTGCAGTGCCGACCGCGACTGTGGTGCCGACTGCGTTGTCTGCATGTTGATGACCCACCGGGTGTGTTGGACGCGAAGTTCGTGATGAAGGCGTTCTGCGTTGAGCGCTGCCGAGGGGAAACTGATTCGGCGGTCGCGATAGCGCGCACGCCGGAACGACGAGGTTGCGTGTCAAGCTTCTCCCCAGCCACTCGAGAGCGGCAATCGGAATGATGCAACCCCCAGCGAGATTGTCTGATTTAAGCGCCGCTTGTCGCGAAAGCGCACAGATCGGACATCGAGGTACGCCCTTCAGGTGTGCCACCAACCGGCGCGTTCAAGTAAAACCGAAAAACGGCATCTAACGCTTCAGTTTAGGATAAATGCAGCTATGCGTGACGTCATCTGTGCGGCTCACGAGTCGGCCAGACAGTCGCTGCACGGGAACTCGACGGACAGAGCTGTCACACAGAAAAATTGGCCGGAACCGAGGGTTCCGGCCAAGTTTGAACAGGGAGGCTTCACGTCTGGGAGACGTAAGGGTCCGCAGACCCTCTTCCCGGGCACAAGTCCCGGAAACCGGTAACGGTGGCACGTAGCCGCCGGAAACTCTTAGCGATAACCATCGCGCCTTGAAAACATGGCTGTTTTACAGCTTCGCTACCAGCCGGAATATCTTCTGGCTCGTCTGCAAAAACCGCAACGCTCTTTGCCGTCGTCATCCGTATCGACTGCGCTAGGCAGCTGATTTATCGGATTCAACTGAGCCGCGATTCGGCCACTTTGCGCAATAGAAAATCGCGGAACACACTGATGCGTTTCGAGGTTCGCAACTCCTCCGGGTAGACAAAATAGGCCTCGACCGGAGGTCCGGTGAGTTCGGGCAGTACGCGCAGGAGTTCGGCGTGTTCGCTCGTCATGAAATCCGACAGCGCGGCGATCCCGAGCCCGCTGAGAACGGCGCGCAGGATGGCGTAGTAATTATTGACCGAAAGGATGGGTTTGCGCTCCTGGCCCGGTTTCGTGCCGGCATCGAGCAGCCAGTTTGCGTTTTGCACCGGCGGGCGAGCGTCTTCGCCGTAAACGATCAGCCGGTGCCTGTCGAGATCCTCCGGCTTTTGCGGCATTCCGTGTTTCTTGATGTAATCCGGCGCCGCATAAATATGCGTCGGAACACTGAGAAGGTGACGCTGGATCAGATCCGGTTGGCGCGGCGGCGACATACGAATCGCCACATCGGCTTCCCGCATCGACAGATCGAGTTCGGAATCGTCGACCACCACGCTCACCTGGATCTCCGGGTAGAGATCGAGAAATTCCTTGATCCGCGGCGTCAGCCAGGTCGAGCCGAACGCCACTGTCGAGGTGATTTTAAGCGGTCCCTTCGGGCGGTCCTTCGATTCCGAGATCAAGCCCTCGGCCATCGACAGTTTGGCAAATACCTCGCGCGCGGTGCGGAACAGGAGCTCCCCCTGTTCGGTGAGGATCAGCCCGCGTGCGTGGCGATGGAACAGCGGAACGCTGAGGCTTTCCTCAAGCGCGCTGATCTGCCGGCTCACCGCGGACTGGCTGAGGTTCAGCGATTCGCCGGCATGGGTAAAGCTGCCCGCCTCGGCGACGGCGTGAAAGACCCGCAACTTATCCCAATCCATCCCGTATCCCCCAGCGCCGGCCTCTCAGGGGCTGACCCCCGCCCTAATCGGCTGCGCGCCTGATTGCAGCCGCTTCCTCCGCTGCGAGAAACTTCTCCGCCTCAAGCGCCGCCATGCAGCCCAGCCCGGCAGCGGTCACTGCCTGCCGGTAAACCTTGTCCTTGACATCTCCGGCAGCATAGACACCCGGGACCGCGGTTTCGGTCGAGTCGGGGCGCGTGATCGCGTACCCCTCCGCGTCCAGCGGCAGCTGACCGGCGAGGAAGCTGGTCACTGGAGTATGGCCGATGGCGATGAAAACACCCTCGCAGGCGAGTTCGGACAACGTTCCGGTGCGCAGGTTGCGCAGACGCACTGCAGTGACCTGCGGAGGTTCGGGTACCCCGAGGATCTCTTCGACCACACTGTCCCAAATGATGTCGATTTTGGGATTGCTGAACAGCCGCTGCTGCAGGATCTTCTCGGCCCTGAGCGCGTCGCGGCGGTGAATGAGGGTAACCTGCCGCGCGTGGTTGGTCAGATAGATCGCCTCCTCGACCGCGGTGTTGCCGCCGCCGACCACGACGACATCCTTGCCCCGAAAAAAGAACCCGTCGCAAGTGGCGCAAGCCGAAACACCGAAGCCGCGAAACATCTCCTCGCTCGGCAGGCCAAGCCAACGCGCCTGCGCGCCGGTGGCGATGATCACGGTCTCGCCAACGAAGACATCGCCCGAATCGCCCTTGGCGACGAAAGGCCGGCGCCCAAGATCGATTTCGCTGACCATATCGACGATGACCCGGGTGCCCACTTTCTCGGCTTGCCGCTGCATCTGCTCCATCAGCCACGGCCCCTGAATTACTTCGGCAAAGCCGGGGTAATTCTCGACGTCCGTGGTGATCGTCAACTGGCCGCCCGGCTGCAGACCGGTCAGGAGGATCGGTCGCAGATTGGCGCGCGCAGCGTAAATCGCGGCGGTATAGCCGGCCGGTCCCGCGCCGATGATCAGGACCTTGGTGTGGTGACGCTCGGACATCGGGGCATCTCGTTGAAGTTGACCGCATAATATATCACTTCTCGCCGGAGCGGCGGGAAGAGGTCCTCCGCCCGACTAAAACCCGAACATATGATCGAGGCTGAAAGTGCCATCGCGGCCGACGAGGCCGTGATACCCGAAGAGGCGGCAGGTGGTATCACGGATAATGACATAGGCGCCGGCGCCGGCTCGCGCACGGGTCTTGGGATCGAACGTCGCATGGTAATACCACAGACGCGAGCCCGAGCAGGGGATCGCCAACCCGGCGCGGGCGATCTCTCGGCCGTCGGCGGCGTACAGGATAATATCCGTCGTGCTGGTCGGCAACCACGCGCGGGAAGCCGGGTAGATCAGCTGGCAAAGCGTGTCGTAACCGTCTTCGCCGAGCCGCAGGTACAGCCGCGTCGACAATCCCGGAGGCGGTCCGGTGTAGGACTGCGGCTCATCGCGATAGGTGAGGATCGTGTTGAAGACATGCGCGCCGAAGCTCGTCTCGGCGGCGTGGCCGCTGCGCCGGTGCCGATAACGAAACAGCGCATGAAGCCAACCGTCAGCCTCGCCGCCGGCCGCAAACTCGTAGACCAGCTCGATATGACCATAGCTCTCGCGCAGCGAATCGAGTCCCTCGATCGCGTCGAGGTCGAGCGCGGTCGCATGGGCCCGCGGCAATCGTCCAAAAGAGTGGCTGGCGATCTCTGCTCCGTGCCGATCGTAAATGCGCGCGGCGATCGGGAGCTCGGCTTGCCGGACGGTCATTGGAGTCGGAAGGACCAGGGTCTGCCATGTGGCGATCGGCAACACGGGGGCCGGCAGCAGATAGCCTTTGCCGAGGGTGTGCGTTAATCGCGGGATCTCCGGATCGGGCCGCAAATCGCCGCGTTCGACATTAACGTGCGCAATGCGGCGGCGGCCGCGCTCGACGACCTCGTAGCGCGGTCGCACCATGTGCTTTGCAGCGCGCAGCTCGACCTGCTCCGGCCATCTGACGTCAGGCAGAACATCGCCAACGTCGACCGCGCGGGTGGCAAAGGGCGCCAGCGGCTCTCCGATCGGCACGACACAATTCGCGCCCATCCGGTTGAAGCCGACGGCACCCGGCGGGATCGCGACGGGATGGCTGTTCTGGATCCACAGCAGCACCTGTTCGCCCGCGGCAGGTGCAGGCAGACCGGCGTACCGGTCGGCCGGCCAGGCGTTTGCGTCATGCGTGCACGACAGCGAGATGTCCGCGCCAGCTTCGCTCGAGCGGGTATAGCCAAATGTGTCGAGGGCGTATTTGACGACGTCGTGCCCCGCCGCTCCCACGATGTGAAGGAAGAGCTGGCCTGCGAATTCGGGCAGGCCGAAGCGTTCACGCGTCTTGCGGCTGTCGACGACGATCGTGTCGGCGGATGGCCCGTGGCGCTCGCACCACTCTGCGAGAACCACGCCATTCCCGCCGAACAGAGTCATCCAGCAAGTGACCGCGCCGGCGCCGTATCCCGACCAATAATTTGTCGTCACAAGCCGCGTATGCAGTCCGCCGGCATCGCGGAAAAAGGCAAAATTTGTCGCGAAATTGATCGGATCAAGATAGCGGCGATGATTGGTCAGGCGGTCGACCGGGATCCGCATGTGGTCGAGGCTGAACACCGCTGCATTCTCCGGGAGGAAGGGTTGCAGCTGCGTAATCCCACGCTGCGCGTCGAATGCGCAGACGAAAACAGAGCGAGCCGCGCAGCGGCAAAGTTCCGTCACCGGCTGCGCAGCGCGGCCGAGCGTGGGGCTGCCGACCCGCGCGATTTGCTGCACGTAGACGCCGCTGATTGCGATCCGGTCGAGACCAAAAATCGCGTCGAACCCCTCGATCGCCCCGATCGGATCATAGACGGCTACCGGGGCGTGGCGCGCGAGCTCATCCAGCAGAGCCTTGGCCGGCTCTGCCGCCCGCGGATGGGTCAAGGCCTTGTAAAGAGTGTTTCCGCCGCGGGTGTTGTCGAAAGTTTCGATGCGCAAGGCCATAATGACGAGCCGATCCGGGTACCGCAGGCGGATTTGCGGCCGATACTACACCGTGCGCGGTTCGCGCAAGGGAGCGGTCCCTTTCCGGAACACGCGTGGTGTTGCGTTCGGCAGCTCCGCCGACCCGCCGACGGCTGTCTTCGCGGGGATTCCCGGGAGGGGCTTTGTCGACGCACGAAGAAATCAGGGCGCGTTAGCCTCGAGCGCCAAATAGGCGCACCTCTCGCCCGTCTTCATGCTGTTCGCACCGGCTGAGCAACAGCCTGCGTAGAGCGCTCCCGGCCCGGGCGGTATCGTCCGGGATCGGATAGGACCAGCTCTCGATCTGCCCGAGGAAGGGACGGGTGATACCGGCCGCCCGCATCGCGGCGTGGAAGCGCGCGAACTTTGCATTGCCGCCGTCAAGGCCGAGGATATGCACGGGTTTGCCCGTCGCTGCCGCTTCGCTGATCATCGATATCGAATCTGCGGTCACCAAGAATGCATCGGCGAGGGCGAGAATGGCAAAATACGGGTTCTCTCCCGAGCCGTCCCAGATCCAGGCCGAAAGACCCGCGAGCCGGTCGCGCAGCAGCGCGAGCCCGGCCTCACCGGTCCGGCGCGACGGCGTGATCAGGGCTGATCCCCCGGCGCGCAAAATCGCGGCGAGGGATCCGGCAAGCTCGCCGATGCCCTGGCGACTCATTCGATAGGCCTTGTTGGTCCCCCCGAGGAGTACCGAGAAGACCGGGCGTGGCATCTTCGCAAGCTTCGGGAAGCGGGCTCGGTCGGCAGCCAGCCTGGCCGGTGTTACCCGATGCACCGCACCCAGCGTCACGATCGTCCGGGGACTATGGAAACTGTCGTGTGCGGGCACGACGAAGAGATCAAATTCGGCGCGACCGACACCGGGGTTCTGGATCTGCACGGCGAGCGTGCGCCCGCCGCTTGCTCGCTTGATCGCGAGCGCCGGCATCGCGGCGTTGCGGCCGCAGGCTATGACGAGGTCCGGCCAGGGCGGCATCAACCTCGCGTCGTTCTCCCTCGCGGCGTAGAACGGCAGAAACCAAAGCGGCGGCGGCAGAGCCGACCAAGGAAACCGAATCGCGAGCCGCTTCTCGACAAACGGGAATCCGGTCGCCTCGGCGAGCCCCAGCACCTGGCTTGCCATTCCCGCTTTTCCGTCGTGCAATGCCCACACGACGGGACCGGCCGGCGTCGACGGAAAAACCATCCGTCTCGTTTAAGCAAACCTCGGGGAGCCGGCAAGCAGTCGTCGCCCGCGCCGCGCAACAAAATTGCGCGCCGTCCCGTTGCTTTCTATGATTTGGAAATCGATGGAGAGGAGACGGATGCGGCGGATCAGACTGGACCGTATCGACTGCCGCATATTGCGGAATTTGCTGATGGACGGGCGGATGACGAATGTCGAGCTCGCCCGCCGTGTCGGAATCTCGGCGCCGCCTTGTCTGCGTCGCGTGCGCGCTCTCGAAGAGGCGGGAATCATACGGGGCTATCACGCCGATCTGGCCCCTGAGGCGTTGGGCTACACAGTGACTGTCTTTGCCCAGGTGGGACTTTCCAGCCAGGCCGACGCTGACCTCAAGGCATTTGAGCGCCTTGTGGCGACGTGGCCGGAAGTGCGCGAAGCCCACATGCTTGCGGGCGAAACCGATTTTTTGTTAAAGGTCCTCGCGCCCGATTGGGACAGCTATCAACGTTTTCTGAGCGAAAAGCTGACCCCGGCGCCAAATGTCAGCCACGTCAAATCGGCGTTGATGCTGCATCTTTCAAAGAGTGAGCCGGGCGTCCCTATCCCCGAGCAGCTGGCGGACGGGTCTCATCTGCAGCATCAGCCGAAAGCGACGGTGACGACTTCGTAGGATTTGGCGCCCCGCGGGGTTGTGACTTCGACGCTGTCGCCTTTGCCCTTGCCGATCAGCGCGCGTGCCAGCGGCGAGGTCACCGAGAGCCTGCCGGATTTGATGTCGGCTTCGTCCTCGCCGACGATCACAAAGGTCTGCTCCTCGTCGGTTTCCTCGTCCGCAAGGGTAACCTTGGCACCGAATTTCACGACGGACCCGGACAGTTTGGAGACATCAATAACCTCCGCGCGAGCCACTTTGTCCTCGAGCTCGGCGACACGGCCCTCGATAAAGCTCTGCCGGTCCCGCGCGGCGTGATATTCCGCGTTTTCAGCCAGGTCGCCATGGTCGCGGGCATCGGCGATGGCGCGAATGATGGCCGGCCGGTCGACCGTCTTCAGGCGCTTCAGCTCCTCCCGGAGCCGATCGAAGCCCTCGGCCGTCATCGGTATCTTGTTCATAGATAACGTGTTCGGACCTTGCTGTCGAATATCGAATACGGCGGGCAGCGCCGCCACGGAGCAATCAAAGGTATGACTGCAGCGGCGCGACTTCAAGGCTCCCGGCGCGCAGCGCGGCGATCGCCTGAACCGCCGCACGCGCGCCCGCGACAGTCGTATAATACGAAATACCGTGGGTCAGCGCCGTGCGCCGCAGGCTGAAACTGTCGGCGATCGCCTGACTTCCCTCGGTGGTATTGAATACCAGCTGTACCGCACCGCTCAACATGCGGTCGACGATGTGGGGACGCCCTTCGCGCACCTTGTTGACCGCGGTGACCGGGAGTTCCGCGCCGCTCAGCGCAGCGGCCGTGCCTCTTGTCGCGATCAGCGTAAAGCCCATTTCGAGCAGCCGGCGACAAGGCTCCACCAGTGCTGCCTTGTCGTGGTCGCGCACTGAAACAAAGGCGCAGCCCTCAAGCGGGAGGCTGATCCCGCTGGCAAGTTGGGATTTCGCGAAGGCGCGACCGAAATCGGCATCGAGGCCCATCACCTCGCCGGTCGATTTCATTTCCGGGCTGAGTATCGGGTCGACGCCCGGGAAGCGCGCAAACGGGAAGACCGCCTCTTTCACCGCGACATGACTGCTGTTGCGGCGGTGATCGGGGGCTGAGCCGCCCCCGCAATCCGCGAGCCGCTCGCCGACCATGACCCTCGCAGCAATCTTGGCGATCGGGACACCGGTCGCCTTGGCGACAAACGGAACTGTGCGAGACGCGCGGGGATTGACCTCGAGTACGAAGATCACACCGTCCTGGACGGCGAACTGTATGTTCATCAGACCGACGACGCCGAGCGCCTGGGCGAGTGCAATGGTCTGCCGCTCGATCTCGCCGATCGTCGCGCGATCGAGGCTGTAGGGCGGCAGCGAGCACGCGCTGTCGCCGGAATGGATCCCCGCCTCCTCGATGTGCTCCATAATCCCGACGACCTCGGCGCGCTCCCGGTCGGCGACAGCATCGACATCGACCTCGATCGCGTTCTGCAGATACCGGTCGATCAGCACCGGGCTGGTCCCGGAAACATCAACGGCATGACGCATGTAGCGTTTGAGTGCGGCAGCGTCGTGCACGATTTCCATTGCCCGACCGCCGAGAACGTAAGATGGCCGGATGACGACGGGATAGCCGATGCGCAGAGCGATCTCCTCGGCCTCGTCGGCCGAATGGGCCGTGCCGTTCACGGGTTGATGAAGACCCAGCTTGTTCAGCAGGCCCTGAAACCGCCTGCGATCCTCCGCCAGATCGATCGCATCGGGCGACGTGCCGAGGATGGGTATGTCGGCCCGTTCGAGAGCCGCCGCGAGCTTCAGCGGGGTCTGCCCGCCATATTGCACGATGACGCCGAGAAGCGTGCCGCGGCGTTGCTCTACCCCGACGATCTCGACGACGTCCTCAGTGGTCAACGGCTCGAAATATAGCCGATCGGAGGTGTCGTAATCGGTCGATACGGTCTCCGGATTGCAGTTCACCATGATCGTCTCGATCCCGGCCTCGCGCAGGCTGTAGGCCGCATGCACGCAGCAGTAATCGAACTCGATCCCTTGCCCGATGCGGTTCGGCCCGCCGCCGAGAATGACGACTTTGCGGCGATCGCTCGGGTCGGCTTCACATTCGGGCGGCTCGATCCCGTCCCCCTCGTAGCAGGAGTACATGTACGAGGTGGGTGTGGGGAACTCGGCAGCGCAGGTGTCGATACGTTTGTAGACCGGGTGCAGGTCGAGGCGTCGGCGACGGGCGGACACCGTCTGTTCGTCCAGCCCCGTAAGCCTCCCGAGCCGGGCATCGGAGAAGCCCATTTGCTTCAGCCTCAGAAAAGCCGTGCGATCCTGCGGCAATCCGTCCCGCCGGATTGTCTGCTCGATTTCCACAATCTCGCGAACCCTATCGAGAAACCAAGGCGCGAAATGGCAGGCGGCCTGGATTTCCGGAGTACTCAGCCCGTGCCGGTAAGCCTGCGCAACCAGCAGCAGACGATCGGGTGCCGGTTTTGCGAGCGCCGCCTTGACCGCCTCCTTGCCGGCACTCTCGACACCCTCGATGGCGACTTCGTCAAAACCGCTCAGACCCGTCTCCATCGACCGCAGCGCCTTGTGCACCGCTTCGGCAAAGCTGCGGCCGATCGCCATCGCCTCGCCGACGGATTTCATCGATGTCGTCAGCAGCGGCTCGGTGCCGGGGAACTTCTCAAACGTAAACCGCGGCATCTTGGTGACGACATAGTCGATTGTCGGCTCGAACGACGCGGGAGTGATTTGCGTGATCTCGTTGGCCAGTTCATCGAGGGTGTAGCCGACGGCGAGCTTGGCCGCGACCTTGGCGATCGGGAAACCCGTCGCCTTCGAGGCGAGCGCCGAAGAGCGTGAGACCCGAGGGTTCATCTCGATTACGACGAGCCGCCCGTCGGCCGGGTTGACCGCGAACTGGACGTTGGATCCACCCGTGTCGACGCCGATTTCGCGCAAAACCGCGATCGCGGCATTGCGCATCAGTTGGTATTCCTTGTCGGTCAACGTCAAAGCGGGAGCCACGCAGACCGAGTCCCCCGTGTGGATCCCCATCGGATCGATGTTCTCGATCGAGCAGACGATGATGCAGTTGTCCGCGCGGTCACGCACCACCTCCATCTCGTATTCTTTCCAGCCGAGGACCGATTCCTCGATCAGGACTTCGTGCGCCGGCGAAGCCCTCAAGCCCCCGCGAACGACGTCCTCGAATTCTTCCGCGTTGTAGGCGATGCCGCCGCCGGTGCCTCCCAAAGTGAACGAGGGTCTGATAATTGCCGGCAGTCCTACTGTCTGGAGCACCTCGACGGCTTCGGCGAGCGAACGCACAAGCAAGCTCCTGGGCGAGCACAAGCCGATCTTGTCCATTGCCTGGCGGAACAGCTGACGGTCCTCGGCTCTGGCGATCGCAGTTTCAGTGGCGCCGATCAGCTCGACGTCGAAGCGCTCGAGGACACCGGAGCGCGCAAGCGCCATCGCGACGTTGAGCGCGGTTTGGCCTCCCATGGTCGGCAGCAGAGCCTGCGGCCGCTCACGCATGATGATTTTGGCGACCATCTCGGCGGTGATTGGCTCGATATAGGTGGCGTCGGCCAGCTCCGGGTCGGTCATGATCGTCGCCGGGTTCGAATTCACCAGCACGATCCGAAACCCGTCGCTTTTGAGCGCCTTGCACGCCTGCGCGCCGGAATAATCAAATTCGCATGCTTGCCCTATGACAATGGGTCCGGCACCGATGATCAGGACGGTCTCGATATCGGTGCGCCTAGGCATTCTCGTCCATCAGCGCGACAAACCGCTCGAAAAGATAGTGGCTGTCCTGCGGGCCCGGGCTTGCCTCCGGATGGTGCTGAACCGAGAAGACCGGCTTGCCGATAACGCGCAGACCTTCGTTCGTGTTGTCGAACAGCGAGCGATGAGTGGGTTGGATCCCGCGCGGCAGGCTTTCCGGATCGACGATAAAACCGTGGTTTTGGCTGGTGATCTCCACCTTGCCGGTCAGCAGATCCTGAACGGGATGATTGGCGCCGCGGTGGCCGCGCGGCATTTTGCGCGTCGTGCCGCCAAGGGCGAGCGCCAGCAGCTGATGCCCGAGGCAGATGCCGAAAATTGGCTTGCCGGCGCCGATCAAGGCGCGCAGCACGGGAACCGCGTAGACCCCGGTAGCGGCCGGATCGCCGGGGCCGTTGGACAGGAAAATGCCGTCGGGCCGGTGGCGCAGCACGTCCTCGCTCGAGGCCGTCGCGGGAACCACGGTAACGCGGCAGCCATGCGCAGCGAGCATCCGCAGGATGTTTCGCTTGGCGCCATAATCGATCGCGACGACATGGTAGCGCGGGTTGCTTTGCCGGCCATAGCCGCACTCGCGGTGCCAGACCGTCTCGGCCCACTCGTAGGTCTGCCGGCAGGTGACTTCCTTGGCGAGGTCCATCCCTTCGATACCCGGCCACTCGAGGGCCTGCGCGCGAAGCGCGGCGATATCGACTATCCCCCGCGGGTCATAAGCGATCGCGCCATTCGGCGGTCCAAGATCACGGATGCGACGGGTCAGCCGACGCGTGTCGACCCCTGAGAGGCCGATCAACCCATTGTGTTTCAGCCAAGTATCGAGTGACTGAGTGGCGCGGTAGTTGGCCGGCGCCGTGATCGGGTTGCGCAGGACGAGCCCGCGGGCGACGGGCGTCGTGGTCTCCACATCCTCCCGATTGGCCCCGACATTGCCGATATGAGGGAACGTGAAAGTGATGATCTGACCGGCATAGGAGGGATCCGTCAGGATCTCCTGATACCCCGTCATCGCGGTGTTGAAGCAGACCTCGCCTACCGCCGTCCCATGATCCCCCAGGCCGCGGCCCCAAAACACGGTTCCATCTGAAAGAACGAGCGCGGCGTTGCAGTCGGGTGGTCGCGGCATCGGGTCGCGTCTCGGGTGTCTTGTCGGCAGCCGCAATCCAGCGGGCTCGGCAGCGCGGAGCCGGCGCAGACGATGGAAACTTCAAGAAAATAGCCAGCCGATCTCGCAGCGTCAACCGGCTCCCTGTGCAACCTACATTATTTCAATGGCTTAGGTGGTGACACTGGGAATTGCCGCGGCTTGCAAAACGGGTTAATTTCGGAGCTTTGATCGAATGGGGGAACCCTGGGATGCTGCGTGAGGCCTTCGCCGAGCGGCTCAAGGAGGCGATGAAGGCTCGCCAGGCCTCCACGATCTCCGCCGTACGCTTGATAATGGCCGGGCTCAAAGAACGCGATGTCGCGGCGCGTACGCAGGGCAGACCCGAGGGTCTTTCTGAAACCGAGATCCACCGAATGCTGCAGGCGATGGTCAAACAGCGGCGCGAGGCGGTCGCGCTCTACGAACAAGGCAACCGCGCCGATCTGGCGCAAAAGGAGCGCGTGGAGATCGCTGTCATCGAAAGTTTTCTCCCTCGTCAGCTCGACGCCGCGGAGATCGAGTCGGCGGCAAAAGCAGCGATCAGTGAAACCGGGGCGAGGAGCGGCAAAGATCTCGGCCGGGTCATGGCTGTGCTGCGCGAGCGCCATGCCGGCGTCATCGACCTTGGCCAAGCCGGCGCGATCGTCCGGCGGCTTTTGGCATGATGCAACTTCCCTTCCCTCCCCCCTCGGAGAGGGGACGATAGTGGCGTTCCCGCCCGGCTTTCTCGACGAGCTGCGCAGCCGGATTCCGCTGTCCGGGCTGATCGGGCGCAAGGTCAGGCTGGTTCGCCGTGGGCGTGAAC
>JAFMSA010000405.1 GCA_017353855.1 Alphaproteobacteria bacterium | reverse complement strand
GTCAGCCACAACGCGGGACAACTGCCGCCGACGATCCGTTCGCGCTGCCGCCGTGTCCCCGTGATGCCGCTGCCCCGGCCGCTGATCATCCGGCTCCTCGGCCTCTACCGTCCCGAATTGGCCGAACCGGCATCCGTGATGCTTGCGCAACTCGCCGAGGGCAGCATCGGAAGGGCGCTGGAACTCGCCGATGTGGACGGAATTGCGCTCTATCGCTCGCTGCTCGGCAGGCTTTCCCAGGTCCGACGTCTCGATGTTGCCGATCTTCACGCGTTCGCCGACCAGCTCGCCCGTCCGGAAGCCGAAGATCTCTATCGGACGGTCCAGGAGCTGTTATCCCAATTTCTTGCCCGCATGATCGCTCACGCTTCCCGCGGTAAGCTCGACGCGAATGATCTGATCGCGCAGGAAGCCGACGTGATGCGACAGCTCGCTGCTTGCGCCGATCCGGGGCGCTGGGTGAGGCTGCGCGAGGAAATTGACCGCAGCTTCCTAGACACCGACCAGCTCAACCTCGATCGCAAGCAAGCCGTGCTCGGTGCGTTCTTTGCGATTGAAGAAATAGCGAGATAAGAGCGCCAATCGGCTGTCGTCGATTGGATCGCGATCGGTCGCGGCCCATATCTCGGGTTTGGAGACAGTCATGACCAGCGATCGACCATTTTTCATCACGACCCCGATCTATTACGTCAATGATTTGCCGCACCTCGGGCATGCCTACACGACTGTCGCGTGCGATGTGCTGGCGCGTTTCATGCGGCTCGACGGGCGTCGCGTGAGATTTCTGACGGGCACCGACGAGCACGGCCAAAAGGTCGAGCAATCGGCACGCGCCGTCGGGGTCTCGCCGCAGGAGCTCACCGATCGTAATTCGACGGGGTTCCGTGAGATGGCACGGCTGCTGGACATCAGCAACGACGATTTCATACGCACGACCGAACCGCGCCACATTCGCGGCGTCCAGGCGCTGTGGCAGGAGCTCGAACGCCGCGGCGAGATCTATCTCGGGAATTTCGCGGGATGGTATTCGGTGCGTGACGAAGCTTTTTACGATGAAAACGAGCTCGTCGACGGCAAAGCGCCGAGCGGTGCCGACGTCGAATGGCTCGAAGAGGAAAACTATTTCTTCCGGCTCTCGGCGTGGCAGGACCGCCTGCTGGCCTATTACGAGGCCAATCCCGATGCGATTGCGCCGCGCGGCCGGCGCAACGAGGTCATGAGCTTTGTGCGGGGCGGATTGCGCGATCTGTCGATCTCGCGCACCAGCTTCAGCTGGGGCATCCCCGTCCCGGGCAACCCCAAGCACGTGATCTATGTGTGGCTCGATGCGCTCGTCAACTACATCACCGCGCTCGGGTACCCGGACCGCGAAAGTTACGATTTTTCGACCTTTTGGCCGGCCGACCTTCACATGGTCGGTAAAGACATCTTGCGTTTTCACGCGGTTTATTGGCCGGCCTTCCTGATGGCCGCGGGGCTCGAGCCGCCACGCTGCGTCTTCGCCCATGGCTGGTGGACGGTCGAAGGGCAGAAGATGTCGAAATCGCTCAACAACTTCATACCACCAAAGCAGCTCGTAGACACCTACGGGCTCGATCCGGTGCGCTATTTTCTGCTGCGCGAACTCCCGTTCGGCAGTGACGGCGACTTTTCCCATCGCGCGGTGGTGGGCCGGCTCAACGGCGATCTTGCCAATGATTTCGGCAATTTGGCGCAGCGCGTGCTGGTGATGATCAACCGCAACTGCGAGGCCAGAGTGCCCGAGGCCGGGGCGCTCGACGCGCCCGATACGGCGCTGCTCGAGGCGGCGCGCGGCCTTCCCAAGACGGTGCGGACGCATATCTCGGAGCGCGCGTTTCATCTAGCACTCGAGTCGATCTGGCGTCTCGTCGGCGAAGCCAACCGCTATGTCGACGAACAGGCGCCCTGGGTGCTCAGCCGCAGCGAACCGGAACGGATGCGCGCGGTGCTGTACACGCTGGCCGAGGTGCTCCGGCATCTGGCAATCCTCGTCGAGCCCTTTATGCCCGGCTCCGCCCGAAAGCTGCTTGATCAGCTGGCGGTCCCCGAAGCAAGCCGCGACTTTGCCGCGCTGGCGCACGCGCCGCTCGTCGCAGGGACACAATTGCCGAAGCCGGAAGGCATTTTCCCGCGCTTTGTCGAAGAACCGGCTGACTGAGCGCGGGGCGGAGCCTGCTATGCTGGTCGACAGCCACTGCCATCTCGACTTTCCGGACTTCGCCGCCGAACGCGACGCGGTGATCGGCCGCGCCCGCGCCGCCGGAGTGAAAACGATGCTGACGATCGCCACCCGGCTCGATCAGTTCGACGGCGTGCGGGCGATCGCCGAATCAGATGACGGCATCTGGTGTTCGGTCGGCGCGCATCCCCACGAAGCGGCCGATCACGCCTGGCTGGTCGCCGAACAGCTGACGGCCCTGGCGGATCATCCGAAAGTCATCGGGATCGGAGAGACCGGTCTCGACTTTCACTACAATCTGAGCCCGCGCGATATCCAGGAGCAGGTTTTCCGCGCTCATATCGGCGCCTCGCGGCAAACCGGTCTCCCGCTGATCATTCATGCCCGTGAGGCCGATCGTGAGATCGCTCGGATCCTCAATGATGAGCGCCCGCCCCCGGGCGTCCTGCACTGCTTCAGCAGTGGCCGCGCGCTTGCCGAAGCGGCACTCGAGCTCGGGTTCTATATCTCAATCTCGGGGATCGTGACATTTCGCAACGCCGAAGAGCTGCGCGGCATCGTCCGCGAGCTGCCGCTCGAACGGCTGCTCGTCGAGACCGATGCGCCCTATCTGGCGCCTGTGCCGTATCGGGGCAAGCGCAACGAACCGGCCTTCGTCGCCGCAACCGCGGCGGCTGTCGCAGCACTCAAGGAAGTCGACCTGCCGCAGCTCGCCGAGACGACCAGCGAGAACTTTTCCCGCCTGTTTACCAAGGCCGGCCGTTCCCCCCGATGAGGGTGACGCTTCTCGGCTGCGGTCCCTCAACGGGTGTGCCGGCGATCGGCCCGGATTGGGGCCGCTGCAATCCGGCGGACGCGCGCAACCGCCGCCGGCGCGTCTCGGCGCTCGTCGAGATCGGGGATACCGTGCTCCTGATCGACACGTCGCCCGACCTGCGCGAGCAGTTCCTCGAAGCAGCCGCGGCGAGGGTCGACGCGGTGATCGTCACGCACGCTCATGCCGACCACCTGCACGGGATCGACGATCTGCGCATGATCAACCGGCTGATGCGAAGCGCGATCCCGCTTTATGCCGACGCGAACACGCTCGCCGAAATCGAAAGCCGCTTCGGCTATGTTTTCGAACCGATTCGAGAACCGGGCCGGTACCACAAACCGACCCTGGTGCGGCGCGAGATCATGGGCCGATTCGAAATTCACGGCATTCCGATCGTGCCGTTTGCACAGGACCATGGTTTCAGCACGACGTTGGGCCTGCGTATCGGCGGATTTGCTTACTCGACCGACGTCACCGAGCTCGACGAAACCGCCTTCGCCGCGATCGAGGGTGTCGAGTTGTGGATCGTCGATTGTCTGCGGCGAGAACCCCATCCGACTCACTCTCATCTCGCAAAGACATTGTCCTGGATCGCCCGGATCCGCCCTCGGCGCGCCATCCTCACCCATATGGACCAGAGCTTGGACTACCGCGAGCTGAGCGCCGAATTGCCGGCCGGTGTCGAGCCCGGACATGACGGGCTCGTGGTCGAGCTGGCCGACCCGTGATCCGGCCCGCAAGATGCGCTGACCGCGGCGCGGTTGAGGCGATCGCTCGCCGGCGACGCGCAGGCGATTGCCGCAGCCGCCGCCGGCGCGTGCTTGGAGAAGCCGGTGGGCCAATCGCGGCGACTGCGGACGCATCGCGGGGCGCTCTTGGCCGGCACCTCATTGCCTGTGCCAAAGCCGGGGCGCGGTGCAGAAGTCTGCGAAATTACGCCTCTCCACGCACGAGAAGACGACCGAAAACATCGCACTCTATGCTCGGTTCGGTTTTCTTTCGGAAATCGGCCGCGCACACGTCGGAGCGATTTTCCATAATATCTATTATGCGACAAATACGATGAGCCAGCCTCTCGAACGCCTGCTCGCAATCATGGCGCGGCTACGTGACCGCGAACACGGCTGCCCGTGGGATCGCGCGCAGGATTTTTCGACGATTGCGCCCTATACGATCGAGGAGGCCTATGAAGTGGCCGAGGCGATCGCGCATAACGATGCCGCGGCGCTGAAGGATGAGCTGGGCGACCTGCTGTTTCAGGTCGTCTTCCACGCCCGCATGGCCGAAGAAGACGGCACGTTTACGTTTGACGACGTTGCCGCGGCGATTGCTGACAAGATGGAGCGGCGCCACCCGCATGTCTTCGGGAATCTGCCGGTCACCTCGATCGCAGCGCAAACCGAAGCTTGGGAGGAACATAAGGCAGCCGAACGCCGCGCTCGGGCGCAAAAAGCCGGATCCGCCGAAAGCGTTCTCGATGGCGTGGCCCTTGCGCTGCCGGCCCTGTTGCGCGCGGTCAAGCTGCAGGCACGCGCCGCGCGCATCGGCTTTGATTGGCCCGAGGCGGCGGCGGTCTTCGACAAAATCGCAGAGGAGATTGCCGAGCTGCGGGCGGAGCTCGATGGCAATGCCGATCCCGCGCGCTTGGAGGACGAGATAGGAGATCTTCTCTTTGCCGTCGCCAATCTCGCGCGCAAACTCGATACCGATGCCGAAACGGCGCTGCGTCGTGCGAACGCGAAGTTCGAGCGCCGCTTTCG
>JAFMSA010000404.1 GCA_017353855.1 Alphaproteobacteria bacterium | reverse complement strand
TGGCTTGCCTGAGTTACCTAGGCGCGATTACGGATTTGCCTCTCCGCGATTGGGAAATGATTTGGGCCGATCAGCACCTCCATTTCGATTGGCTGCAGATTATGCGCGGAAGCGATCACCACCCGCTGCTGCTGGCGGTACTTGACGGAGCGTACGCAACCTTTACCGCGCAACTGATCGGGACCGCTCTCGTCCTCGTCGGTGCCAAACGGACGCGCGAGCTGGATCTTTTCTTCATCACGTTCATCTGCGCTTCGCTGCTAGCCGAGCTCGCAAACGTTCTGATGCCCACCTTGGGGCCGATGCCGACCCTCGCCGATCACGTCAGTTTTGCGCACTTGCCTGTCCTGGGTCGCGCTACTGGCCAGATTGTCCTCGCCTTGAGGAACGGAAGCCTCAGAGTGATCGATCTAGACGCGATTGATGGAATTATCAGCTTTCCCTCACTGCATGCCGCTGTTGCTCTTATCGTCCCCTTCACACTGCGCCGGAACAGAGTGCTGTTCTGGCCGATCGCGATCCTTGACAGCGTAATGCTCGTATCTGCCGTGCCCAGCGGGAACCATTATCTCTCGGATGTGCTCGGGGGGCTGGTGGTGGCAGTTCTCGCGATTGGCTGTGGCCAGCGTGTTCAGCGGATATTCGACCGAGCGATCACCTACGGTTTTGAATCACACATTGCCCGACTGATTGCGTGAGGAGGCGCAATTTTACTGTCTCATCCCGGTCCACATTACCCCTTGTACCGTTGACTTTACAAAAACATTACTTCTAACCCGGACCTGGTACGTAAGTGTTTTCTGGCCACTAAGCGGGGATATCTCTGAGAGCAAGATTTGGAGACCTTGCCCCGTGGCTCACTCCCCAGGATCGGCGCGCCCGGCTCCATTCAGCGTTCAACGACCATTACCTTATTATTCAGGATAACGGGCACCGCCCGGGCCTGCTGCAAGCGCTGCGGCTACGGTACTTCCCTTGAAGACCTTACCGCCGTAGCGCTTTGAACATGAGCTGCGCGATCCGCCAAATCTCGGACACGCAAGGGCGCACGGCTACCCATCGACAAAAGGTACAAGATGGGACTCGATCCGAGATTGGCTTATCTTTTCGGAGTATGGCATAAGCCGAAAGCGCCGATCGCCCAGGCGTCGAGAAGGTGATCCTTTCCAAAACCGGGCAGCAGCGCGTGCGGCGCGTCAACGCCGGCACGCCGGGATCGCCGGCAACGACATCCCCTTCCCTGCCCCGACCGGAGGCGCGAGCCGCCCGGCGACTATGTGAGATCCGAGTTCAAGACCAGGCTCAACCCGGTCGCGCTCGATAGACGGCGATACCTGGAGAGGCCCATCGCCTTCGCTTCGACGGAGGCAGGCGTCCTGTTGGCCTCAAAAATCGTACCTTTCCGAGGCTTACTCCCGAACGTAACCCGGTGCGGGGGCGTTGATCAGGGTGAACAATTGCGCGACTCTCGAACACCGTGCCAAACTTCACCCGCACGATCCCAATTGGTCGAGGCCGGCCGCACATTTATCGGAGCGTTTTCGTCTCATGCGAGGATGACGATCATGACCAACGACAGAATGATGGCGCAGATGTCCGGTCGGGACGGCTTCATTGCCGCGCTCGACCAGAGTGGTGGATCCACGCCCGGAGCCCTGCGCCTTTACGGCATTCCGGACACTGCCTATAGCGGCGATGCGGAAATGTTCAGGCTCATGCACGAGATGCGCGTGCGTATCATGACCGCGCCGGCTTTCACCGGCGACAAGGTGATCGCAGCGATCCTTTTCGAAGGAACGATGGACGGCCAGGTGCGCGAACGGCCTACTCCGTCGTTTTTGTGGGAGGAGCGGGGCATCATTCCCTTTGTGAAGGTCGACAAGGGGCTCGAGCCCGAGAAAGACGGTGTCCAGCTGATGAGGCCAATGCCGGAGTTGGACGTGCTTCTCAGCCGGGCGGCAAAGCTCGGCGTCTTCGGCACCAAGATGCGCTCCGTGATCCACCTGCCCTCGCAGGGCGGTATCGCTGCTGTAGTGGGACAGCAGTTCGAAGTGGCCGCACAAATTGCGGAGCATGGGCTGATGCCCATCATCGAGCCGGAGGTCTCGATCAAGAGCCCGGATAAAGCCAGTGCGGAAGCCATCCTTCTCGCGGAGCTGACCAGGCAGATCGACGCTCTGCCGGACGACCGCCAAGTAATGCTCAAGCTCACAATCCCCGACATTCGGGACCTTTATTTGGCACTGACGAAACACGAGCGTGTTCTCAGGGTGGTCGCACTTTCCGGCGGTTACACCAGAGCCGATGCCTGCAGGCGACTCGCCGCCAATCACGGCATGATCGCCAGCTTTTCGCGAGCCCTTGCCGAAGACCTCAGGCGTTCGATGAGCGATGCCGAGTTTGCGGCGGCGATGGCGAGATCGATCGACGAGATTTACCGGGCGTCGACCGTGAAGGTTTGACGCGGGGGCTCGAACAAAGGGCGGTGACGGGATACGGCGCGAGCCCGACCCCAAACTTAGCCGGACTCGATCTATAGCGAAAGGCTTGGACCGCGCTCGACCGCAAAGGAATGGCTAGCCTCGGTGGTGCGATCGTCTGGTTGATCTCGCCAATTTTATATTTACTTGATAATAACAGCGGCTCGGTGTCTGTCTGACTTTGTTTGGAGTTGTCCGCCGGGCGATACTGAGCAACGGCAGTTCTCGCCGAAAGCCTCCGCCCACCAAATCTCCACAGACGGCCGGCCGCTCGTCGGCTCCCCGCTCATTCGTCGCGGGCTTTCGGACGTTGCCCGAGATCGCAAAAGGCAGTGTCACAACTGCGATCGAGGTCGGAAACTCCCGTCGAACTCTCGAACGTGGCTTGCCCCAACCGAGGCCGCAAGCCGGCGAAGCCAGCCATTCCTTCGGAGCGCTCACACAACCGCGGGCTGATCGACTTAGCCCGGCATTGCCGGGGCGCGCTCTGCGACCCTCATGGACCCGGTTGACCGCCAACTACAGGTAGGCTCTGTCAATGCATGTGACCAGCATGGGTGGGAGCCGCCGCGGCGATCCGGGCGACGCGTTCAGCATCGACAACCAGCGTCTCTGCGGGCGCTGGACCACGGGGAATATTGGCAGTCCAACGGACACGGATATTCCCGGCGCGGTCGAGCATCAATTCGGTCTCGCCGCCGTCATTGGTCGCACGAAACAGCTTCAGGGTAGAGATCGCCTCGGACGAAACCCGGACGACATAGGGCGGCGCTGGTTCGCGGGTTTCGTGCGCAGAGGTATCGAGCCCGACCGCAAGCACTTGGAGCCCCGCAGTACTGAAGTTGGGCTGCGCCGCGGCGAACTGCTGGAGGCGCGAGAGCGGGGCCGGCGGCGCGAACAGCACCAGCAGCACCGGTCCTTGCGTCAGAATGCGCCGCAGCGTGCTTTGCTTGCCATCCTTCTCGAAAGCGAAATCGGGCACGGGATAGTCCGCTGCCGTCGTGATCTTCGGGCCGACTTGCCGCACAAGATCGCCGGCTGCCCGGGCGAGGATAAAGTTAATTGCATCCCAGCGCCGGCTCGGTTTCAGCACCTTCGCGAAACCCGGCATCGCGCCCCCTTTGCCGTGGCTCACCCACCAAAAGAGGTCGCCGGGGTTGTGCGCGAAGAGATGCGGGTCGGTCAGATCGGCCGGTCGAATCGGCAAACCGGCGGCGGCCGGACCGTTGCCCTTGCCCGACGCGCCATGACACGTGGCGCAGTTGTCGTCATAGACCTTGGCGCCGCTAACGACTGACGGCGCGGCATAGGGTTGGGCCGGGGCATAAAAGCTCGTCGGGTAGGCGCGCTCGATCGCTGGCCGAAGCGGCGCCCAGCCGATGACCGCGCACAGCGCCAGCGTTCCCGTGAGCACGGCGGCCAGGCGATAGCGCCCGGCCGCACCGGCGGCGACCGCCGCCACCGCGCATGCAAAGGCGAGAGCGGTTAGGACGACTACCGCTATCATGGGCCCGATACTCAGCGCCGCGAGGTTGAGCCGGATCGGGAACGGCCAGCCGGGCTCGGCATGCAGGCCCGGCGGCAGGATGCCGAGGAGGCCGACGATCCCCAGAACCCCGAGCCCCAGCGCGGCTTCAATCAGCGCGTTTCGTCGTAGCTGATAGGCCGCCCGCGCCGCTGCGGCGCCGGCGAGCCGCGGCGTGAGCCGCAGCAGATTGACGGACGCCACGGTGAGCATGGCGAGGAAGAGCGCGATCTTGGCGAGGAGCAGGCGACCGTATTCGGTTCCGACCAATGCCGGGATTGTCCCGGCGAGAAACCAAGTATTGAGAATCCCGCCGGCGAGGAGCGCGATGACGCTGACGATCGCCAGAACCGAGTAACGCTGCACCGCCGTTCGCACGACCGTCAGCCAGCGCGCATCTCCGCTGCGGCGCGACAGGGCCAGCAAAAGTGCCAACGGCGGCAAGGTCCCGAGCCAGAATCCGGCGGCGATTAGATGCAGCGCATCACCGGCGAGATGCAGGTCCCCGGCTGCGCCGGCAGTCGCTCCGCCGTGGCCGGCCGAGGCGAGACTTGCAAGCAGCAGCACCGCCACAGCCAGCGCCGCCCAGCGGCTGGCCGTATCGACGCGCCCGGACCGCCGCTGCCGCAAGAAGAGAAGTACGCCGAGAACCGCCGCGCCGACCAGCCGCAGTAGCCAATCCTCGCCGAATCGGGTCTCGGTCGACACGACACGCACGGTGCCCTGCGACAGGACTCGGCCCAGCGGTTCGCCGCTGATGTCCGCCGCCACGGC
>JAFMSA010000403.1 GCA_017353855.1 Alphaproteobacteria bacterium | reverse complement strand
GTTTTGTATGTCTATGCCATCACGCGGTTTCTAGGTTGGCAGGAATGCTGGCTCGATTTCACAGAGGGACTACGGCGTCGCTGGCCCGCGTTCCGCCGGGTGCAAGTCGTCGCAATCAGGCAGTTTCGGCAATTTCCACCAGGTTAAGAGGAGGTGGCTACGATCTGCCGACCTGTCGGTCGCTGCTCGCCGGCTGGGCCGATCTGCTCCGCGTCTACGCACTCAGCCTCGCGCCGTTGCCTGTGAACCTGGCGGGCGCCCTCCATTCGTTGCAACAGGCCGCGACCGGGCGCAAATCCCCCTTCGGCCGTACCCCGAAAATCGAAGACCGCACCGCCAGTCCTCCGCTCCATGATTTGTTTCAAGGTACTCCTCATGTATATGGCTGGGTCCACGATCGCCGATTCTGGGGCGTGGCTTTACACGAATGTGTTTCTCGCTGCTGAACTTGAGCTTCTGGCTGTATCCACTGATCTGCTTTCTGGGCGAGGCTCGCGGTGCGAGGTTGCGCACGCTCTGACGGCGCGCTGGCAGGCATTCGGCAGCGCGCTCCCCGGTTGGCGGGGCCGTGCGCTTGCGGAGATGCCGTCCTGCCTGCCGGCCCCTATATCGCCGACTCGCCGGCCCCCGGAGAGGCGGGCCAAAGTGCGACAGAAGATTTCGCTCGCTGAATGATGTCGGGCGGCGGCTCGTATGCTGTTCAACTCTTACACATTCATCCTGGCGTTTCTCCCGGCGACGTTCTGCGGGTACCACGGCCTGCGGCAGATCGGGCTCGATCGCGCCGCTGTGGGCTTCCTCGGCCTCGCCTCCCTGTTCTTTTACGGCTGGTGGAATCCGTTCTATCTTGTCCTGCTCATCGCCCTAATCCTGGCGAATTTCGTCCTCGCGCGCCGTCTCGTCCTGCTGGCGGTCGAACGCCGCACTGCTCGCCGGGCGGTGCTTGCGATCGGGATCGTCGGCAATCTGGCGGTTCTCGGTTATTTCAAATATGCCAACTTCCTGGTGACCAATATCGATCACCTGCGCGGCGTCCATGCCGCGATAGCCACAGTCGTCCTGCCGCTCGGGATCTCCTTCTTCACCTTCCAGAAGATCGCGCTGCTAGTCGATGCCTATGGCCGCAAGATACAAGCTCTGAGCTTTCTCGATTTTCTGCTCTTCGTCAGCTTTTTCCCGCAGCTGATCGCGGGTCCTATCGTGCATCACAGCGAGGTGGTGCCGCAGTTCGGCAGGCGCGGACGCGTCGCATCCGATACAATTGCGCTGGGTGCCGCGATCTTCACGATCGGGCTGTGCAAGAAGGTGCTGCTCGCCGATCCGCTCGCTCATTGTGTCGCGCCGCCGTTCGATGCGGCCGCGGCCGGGGACCTGCCCACCGCCGCCGCGGCATGGACCGGCGCGCTCGCCTATACGCTGCAGCTCTATTTCGACTTTTCGGGCTATTCCGACATGGCAGCGGGCTCGGCATTGTTGCTCGGCGTGAGATTGCCGCTCAATTTTGCCTCGCCTTACAAGGCCGAGAACATCATCGACTTCTGGCGGCGCTGGCACATGACGCTCTCGCGCTTTTTGCGCGACTATCTCTACATCCCGCTCGGCGGGAATCGCCGCGGCAGCCGGCGGCGCTATCTCAACCTGTTGATCACGATGCTGCTCGGCGGCCTTTGGCACGGCGCCGGATGGACCTTCGTGCTGTGGGGCGGGCTGCACGGCCTCTATCTCGCCGTGAACCACGGCTGGCGCGGGCTGCGCGCGCGGACCGGCGGCTTCTTTGGGCAGTCGAGCCCGGCTGGCTGCGCCGCCGCTCGCGCGATCACTTTTATCGCCGTGGTCGTCGCCTGGGTGTTGTTCCGCGCCGACGACCTGCCGGCGGCCGTCACGATGCTGAAGGCGATGGCGGGCGCGAACGGCCTGGGTTCACTCGCCGTTCACGGCTCCTCTTGGCAGCTGATCGCGCCGCTGCTGGCCGTCGTCTGGGTGGCGCCGAACACGCAGCAGATAACCGGGTATATCCCGCCCAACGCAATCGCGGTGCCATTCGATCCGGCGCTGCCGGCGCCGCTTGCGTGGCGACCGTCGCCCGGCCGAGCCATCCTTTGCGGTGGCCTTTTTGCTGTTGCCCTGCTGTCGTTGTCCCACGTCTCGGAGTTTCTCTATTTCCAGTTCTGAGGTTCGCAACATCGCCTCGCCGGCCGCGGCCGCCCCCTCGGCACGCCACTTTCTTCCCCTGGCTGGGGCGGTGGCGCTCGCCCTCTGTCTGGCGACCGCGGGGCTAAACCTCGTCGTCGATCCGTTCGGGATCTATCGGATCGCCACCCTGCGCGGGTTCAATGCATACAAGCCGGCCGAATACGATAGGGTACGGCTGTTGAAAGCATTCGAAGTCGAGCGTGTCCGGCCGCGCGCGGTCGTTCTCGGTACCTCACGCAGCCATATCGGCATCCGCGTGAGCGCTTCCGGCTGGGACACCGGAGCCGAGCCGCGCTACAACCTCGCCTTCGACGGGGCGACGACGCACGAGATGTATGCCTATCTGCTGCATGCGCAGGCGGCGCGGCCGCTGCGCGAGGTCGTCCTCGGTCTCGATAGCTGGCAATTGAAAACGAACCCTAGCGGCGTTCGGCCGGATTTTGATCCGAGCTTGCTCGACGTTCCCGATGATCCGCTGCGACATGTCGAGACCCGGATCGCCCGGCTGCGTCTCCTGTTCAATGCCGACACGACTATGGCAAGCCTGCGGACGTTGACAAGCCAAGACCCGACCGCGCCGGACTGGTTGGCGGCGGATGGGCAGCGGCTCGGCGACGCGTTCTTCCACCGCCCGGGCGCGCGGTTTAGCACGGCGGGCCCCGGCGCCTATTTCTGGGACGTCGATCGCAAAGAGCTCGGGTTCAAACTCGACAGGGGTCCGCCGGCCCATTTGCGGCCCGGCAGCGCCTCTCCGAACCCCGACCGGTCTTCGCTCGATTATGTCGGCTCGATCATCGCGTTCTGCCGCGCCAACCACATCGACCTGCGCATCTTCATTACGCCGGCGCATGCGCACCAGATGGAGATTTCGGCCATCATCGGCGAATGGCCGAAGATCGAGGCGGGCAAGCGTGCGCTCGTGCGCATGCTGCAGGAGGACGCCGCCTGGCATCCCGGGGCGCAGCCGTTTCCGCTCTGGGATTTCAGCGGCTACTCCGCGGTCACGATCGAGCCGGTGCCGCGCCCGGGCAGCCGGCGCGAGATGTCTTACTATTGGGATTCCTCGCATTTCAAAGCAGATGTCGGTGATTGGATTCTCGACCGCCTGTTCGGCACCGCAGAGCCGCCGCGCCCAGTCCCGCCGGATTTCGGCATGCGCTTGACGCCGGACAATATCGACGCCGCGATTGCCCGCGATCGCGTGGAGGAGGCACGCTATTCCCGAGAGCATCCCGGCGACGTCGCGCGGATCCGCGCATTGGTCGACGAGGTTTATCGCCGCATCCCGCCGGCGCAGCGGGTCGAGATTGAGGGCGGACGATGAGAGAGAGGAACGGCTCTTCACGTTGGTCGCTCGTCGCGCGTCGGACGCTGCTGCGCCTGACTGGATCGACGGTTCTGGCGCCGAACGTGCTCGCGCACAGTGCCGAAGGCCCGAGCCAAGCCCAGGCTAGGCTCCAGACCTGGACGAGCTTTCTTGCGAACCAAACGGTATGGGGCTATGTCGATAAGCACAGTGTCGTTCCTGGCGAGGGGTTCGACCTGATGCTGTCGACGGGGCCCCAACACGATGCGGTCGCGGGCCACATTGAATTCTTCCGAATTGGGCGCTACCCGCCCGACAATCAGAAGCTGGTGTGGACCAGCCCCGAGCTTACGGCGTCGCCGCAGCCGGTATCGCGCTGCGCCGCGTCTGTAGGCGCTGCCTGGATCCCTACCTTGCGCGATATAGATACGGCCGCCTGGCCGCCGGGATATTATTCGGCCGACTTCGTCCAGACCCGGACCGGTCTCCGCGACCTTTGGGTAGCGCAGATCATCGTAGGCAATCCGCGGCGCTCCGGCCGCGTGCTGGTGCGGCTCGGTACCAACACGTATCAGGCCTATAATGCCTGGGGTGGTTACAGCCTCTATCCGACCGAGGATGAATCGCAGCGCGGCACCGTCGTCTCGTTCGATCGTCCGACCTCGCCCGCCTTTTTCGAGTACGACGCGTACATAGTCCGCTGGCTGGAGGGGTTTGCTGCGAAGCACGGCTTCGAGGTCGATTATGCAGCCAATTTCGACGTACACCGCGAGCCAGACCTCATTGCCGGGTACCCTCTCGTCGTACTGGGCGCGCACGACGAATATTGGAGCAAGGAGGAATTCGACGCGTTTGAGCGGCGCATATTCGAGCGCGGCGGCAATGTCATCTCATTTGGCGCGAACGCTGCCTATTGCCAGGTCCGTTACGGCGATCTCAACCGCCCGCCCGATGGCGCTGACCGCGGCCGGCTGATCGTCTGCTATAAGCGTCTCAGCGACCCGATCTTGCGCCGCACGAGTTCGGCCGATCCTGCCCTGCTCGCTACCACACTATTCCGCGACGCCGCCCGCCGTCCCGAGTCAATGCTGCTGGGAAACGCGTATCAGAGCTGGTTCCCGCCCACCCGGAACAACGTGGTCCGCTATCCCTACATCGTCAGCCGCACAGATGCCCCGTTCTTCGCCGGCACCGGCTATCAGCCGGGCGATGTCGCTGCCGAGGTTGTCGGCTACGAATGGGACAACCGCGATCCGGCCGGCGACGGCCACCGCCTTTGGGATGT
>JAFMSA010000044.1 GCA_017353855.1 Alphaproteobacteria bacterium | reverse complement strand
GCTACACCGTAGGGACAGGCGGGCTCGCCTAACCGAGTTTGGTGGCCCTACCTGGAGCGAATTTCCAGTGACCTGTAGCCCTTCCTCCAGGCTGAGCGGGCGATGCCGCGCTCGCTGACGTGGTCAACAACTTGCCGAGTGAACGGCCGAGGCACTTAAGACATACCACTACCAGCGTGTCCCCTTCGCATAGACGAGCAATGTCCAGGCCCAGCCATTCCATGGTACGGCCGGAACTGACATCACTGAACGCCTTGAGGGCACCAGCTTGGGTCGTCACGGAGTCTGGCTGGCGACATTAACGACATTCTGAACGCCGGTCGTCCAACGAGCGTCGGAGCAGCCTCAGCGGCGGCAAACGCGGTGGTATTGCTGCGAACCGATCGAGCCCTTGCTTCACTTCCCAGCCTTCCGAAATTGCCGAGGAGACGTCCACCCTGCCCGGAATGGCATGGGGCGACGCATTCCAGACATTCGCTCCGGCGCACCCACCGCATGAAATAGAGCCTCTGCAACTCCCGGGCTTTCCAGAATGGCGGCACATTCAGTGTCGCCCTTGGCGGATGCCGCAGAAACGGATGTTTACAAGGAAATGTCGAGTGCCGTTGCCGGTGCGGATCGAGGACGGCGCAGGTTGTGCATCATGATGAATGTATAAGCTGCTCAGATACTAATCTCGACAGCTTCAGCTTGCGTTCACTTCGTCAGCATCTGCCTTTCCTTCACGCCACAATGGGCGTAGGCATATTCAATGGTCCGCTTGGTCGCGGCGGCGCGCTTCCGCTCGAAATCGTTCTTCATACCGATCAGCATTAGCCTGCCGGGCGCTTCGTCATGGCAGCGGGCTCGCTGTTTAGCCCTCATCCTCTTCCCAGGCTCCGCCCTCGTCCTCTATCTGCAAAGCGATGGCCTCGACGATGTCGAGCAGTTCGTCGATGTGATCGGCCAGAAGCCGCGGCTCGCTACGGTCGAGTCCGAGCTTGAACAGGTCGATGACCGGATCGAATCCGTGGACGCCGATCAGCGTCTCCCAGCTATGGATTCGTCCTTCGGGACTGAGATCGAGCACGAGCTGGGCACTGCTGCCGAGGCGCCCGGCGGCGGCGTTGCGCAGATCGCGAATCGCCTCGCCGGTCGCGCTGGCCTGGGCGCGCCTGCGGCGCTCCTCGGCCGGAGGCTTCCTGGCATTGCCCGGCTCGTCCGGGCGATCGTCCCCCTTTAGTGCCCGCTGCTGGTGATAGGCGTCGAACCTGGCGAGAATCGTTTGCGGGTGCTGCATCCGGTCGCGGTCGCTTTCGCTGTTGACCTCCTTGTCGAAGTACCATGCGCGGATTTCCTCGCCGTTCTGATAGAGTTGGATCACCTTGCGCCGATTTGATTTGTCCATGTCACGCAAATGCGGTGGTGCAAGCAATTTATAGGCGTCAGCATAGCTGCGGCCGTTGGTGTTGGTGCTGTGGGACCGGCGTACCGCGGCCTGCTGAAGATCGAAACAGGCATGGCCGATCAGCACCCAATCGTCGATGTTGCGCTTGGAGCGGCTCGCGCCGAGCGTGATCTCGGCCTCGACGATGGTCTTGCGAACCTCATCTGAGATTCCGGCCCAGCTCGGGTTTGACAACAGCGCGCGGCGCTGCGTTTCGTATTTATCTGTCATCGATCGTATCCTCCCGATCAGCGCCGGCGTCAGTTCCACGTTGCAGCCCGGCGCTCCGATGGTCAGGCGCTCACTGATTCGACACCGGAATCGATCGAATCTTCCCTGACGGAGTCGATCGACCGAACTCGCTGACGCTGCGGCGCGATCCATTAGTGATCTAGCTATAAATCGGCGTTGGCTGGATTCTGTTCCGTGGAATCCAAGTTGGCCGCCATTCCGTTGTCGTAGCGGTCGGCGACGGCGAGGCGGAGATGGGGATCAGCGAGCACGCCGGACCTCGCGCATCACTAATCGGCTGCGGAACCAACCTGATGCGCTGGGCCGTCTGTTCCACGGCTACGGCAAGTGCTATGTGCGCACCGATTTAAGGCAGGCGCGCGCCGTCGCCGACGCGGCGACCGAGGTACGCGTGCCATTTGACAACCTCAGCGCGGCGACCAATGCGCCTCAAACGCGCACTAACAGGCGGCATCGCTCCTCGCGGTCGGGGCGTTTGTCTTGGCTGGCGTGCGATCGCGCGGGGCCGGACTCTTTATCGTGGCGCGCTCGGCGTCGGGGTGGGGCTGGGCGATTCGTGCATTTCAAGGGATGCCGGAACAGGCCCTTGCGATCGCGCCGAAACAGCTTAGCAAGAGCGGCGGGACTCTATGTCGTACACGGGTATCTGCTGCTTGAAAAAGTCATGCCTCACAAATTGGGGTGGTGTCCGCGGGAGAAGGCCGGAGACCGACACCTTCGTATTGCGGCCCGGCCCGATCACGTCGCCCGTGGAGGTAGGGTGCGTCGGCGGGCACCGGTCTTGGACGTCGATATCGGCTGGGGCTGGGGCCCGCATGCTCCCTATCTTGCGGTGCTTTTAGGGGCCGTAAGCGATGATAATCTTCACCCGCATTGAATTTCGATGATCCGGCTGAATCCAATCACCAGCAGGGAAACCGGGTATGGCCGCTTCCCATCCACCAAAGCCCAGGGACCGGCTCTACAAGGGGGGCCTCTGCGCAAGGTCCCTTGCACGCGATTGAGCCGCTGTGTCGTGAAAAAGAGATTCATTTGACAAGTCTCGGCGTCAATCGCGACGTACAGGGCAATGCCGCACAATAGTCTCGAGGACCGCCTCCGGCTTCGGATCGCCACTATGGGTCTGAATAGAGCAGCAGGTCGGATTTGAGGCCTAGGGGCACTGTGATGGCGCCGGTGCTTGTCGACGAGCACTCCAAACCAGCTTTTGGGTTGCCATGAAGTGCGCAAGTCATGGCGCGGGCAACGAGGGAGCCAGGCTTTGACGAGCCGCGCTTTGTACAGCGCTAGAGGGATGTCGAGCGGCCGGCACGGCCTGCTCATCTGCGCCCGGAAGTTCCAGATTTTAACGGGCGGTGACGCCGACAACAATGGCTGATGACCCGGCCGGTGGCTATTTCCAAGGCGCCGGACAACGATGTCGTGCCGTGTCACTTATAATCACTGCCCGCGCTCCGTGCCTAGGATTGCGATTTCTCATCGCAGCGCAGAACCATAGCGTTCTCCATCGGGGTTTCCGGATGCGCCCGGGAAAAATCATCCGATCGCGGAACGCAGCGTCTCAGCGAGTGCTGATAACGCGTTGGCAATCTGTCTCGCGGTTTCGGGCGGCGGCAGCGGCATCTTGAAGTTTTGCGCTCCGGTAACAGGATCGCGCTCGATCGACGGATGTGGTGGAGCGCCGCGATTACCCGCGGCCGCCAGAGCGGCCGCAAACTGCGCGCCGAGCTGCGCCAGGGCTGCCCAGGGATCGGCGCCGCTATCGCGCGGCGAAGCCCCGGCGCCATTGGGGGACGGGGCGGCAGTCCCGCCAGCGCCGATCTGTGCATCGGCGCTCGCATCTTCGGCCGGCCCGGCCTCTTGAGTCTCAGCGCCGTTTCCCATTTCCTCGGCGGGACTCACGGCCTCGCTCTCGCCCATACGCCGGGTAATGTTCTCCACATCCTTCATGAATCGGCTGAGGCGTGTGCCGCCCAGAGAAATCTCGCCACTGCCGCCGTCGAGAACTCCTTCCGATAACGAGCGCTTGAACGCCAGCACCGAGAGCATGCCTTCCTCGATCGTGCCCTTGGCCACGAAATTGATGACGCGCACTGGTCGGGTCTGGCCCATGCGGTGGATGCGCGAAATGCGCTGCTCGAGGACCGCCGGGTTCCACGGCAGGTCCATGTTCACCACCGTCGACGCATCCTGCAGATTGAGCCCCGCGCTGCCGGCGTCGGTGGACAGGAATACACGGCACCCGGGATCATTGCGAAAGCGCTCGATAAGTCCTGGCCGCTTGTCCGACGGCACGCCGCCGTGGAAAATGACGTAGCCGAATCCGCGCGCCTCCAGGCGGCGAATGATGATCTCGTGGGTCCGCGTCCATTGCGAAAACACTACAGCCTTTGCCTCGGGATCGACGAACAGATCGGTTAGGAGCGCCGCCAGTTCGTCGGCCTTGATGCCATGATCGGTCTCCTGATCCAGGAGATAGGTGCTGTTGCACGACATGCGCATGTTCTGGAGGGCGCAACGCAGGATCCGCTGATCCTTCTCCGACAAAAATCCCGTCTTGCGCCAACGCTGGACAATCCTCGCCACCGTATCGGCATTCTCGTGGTGATGGATCAGCTGCATCTCGGTCATTGGAACCAGAAGGTTCTGGTCGAGCCGGCTCGGCAATTGCTGCAGGATCTCGGATTTGCGGCGGCGGATCATGATCGGCGCGAGCGTGTGGCCGATTTTTTCGAGACCCGCATAGCCCGTGACTCGCCCGACTTCGTCCTTGACCTGATGCTTATGCAGCAGTTTCCAAGTCGGCCCCAAACGGTGCTGATCGACGAACTGGACGATGGAGATCAACTCCTCCAGCTTGTTCTCCAAGGGCGTCCCGGTAAGCACGATCCCATAGGGGCTGTCGATGCGCTTCAGGGCGCGCGCTGCAATAGTGTTCCAGTTCTTCACGCGCTGCGCCTCGTCGATAATTACGAGCTCCGGCGCCCAGGCGGCGATGAGGTCGAGATCGGGTTTGAGCTTCTCGTAATTGGTGATCTTCCAGAAGTCGTCGAGAGCGTATTCCTTCTGCCGCTGCGGCCGGCCCCCGCCAATCACGCGCGGCGCGTTCTTGCCTTGGCGCTCCGAGAAGCGTGCGATCTCGCTTTGCCACTGGTACTTGAGTGAGGCTGGGCAGACGACCAGGACTTTCGAAACGCCGAAGTGCCGGGAGAGTATCTCGGTCGCAGCAATGGCCTGTATCGTCTTGCCGAGCCCCATATCGTCGCCGATCAATGCGCGGCCCGCCCTCACCGCGAACAGCGCTCCCTCGCACTGATAGGGATAAAGCGGCACCTTCAGCAGCGACGCGAATTCAGGGTCGGCGGCGCCTTTCGGGAAGAGGTGCTCGAGCCTGGCTGCCCGCCAGTCGGCATCGCGCCGTCCCGCGACAAAATTAAGCGCATCGTCGTAAGCTCGGAACTCGTGCCCGGATTTCCATGCCACCGCCAGGAAACGGTCGAGTTCGTGCAGGCGATCGTCCGGCAGCACCCCGTCATGTGCCATGTCAAACAGCGCTCCGGCGGCTTCTCTCAAAGAAGATGGACAATCTGTTCCGGCGCGGAAGTGCACGCGACGTTTGCCGTCATTGTGCAAATAAAGCTCCGAAAAGGCAGGCTGATAGCCCCGCGCAAAAGCTGCCCTGGCGCCGCGTTTCTTCTCGAGTTGGCCAAGCGTGAACTCGATGTGCTTGCAAGTGCCCAATTCGCTCGTTGCGTAGTCAGGGCAAGAGCAGAAGTTGCCGCCGGGCCCCAAACCACGAATCACGACGCGATAGCTCGTTCTCGAAGCAGGATTGGTGACACGAAATTCGGAGAAGAAGGGTTCGCCCGTCAGATTCTCAAGCCCGAAAGCCTGCTCGCGTCCGAATTGGCGGCGCAAGCCGCGCTGCCACTCAAGCGCCGAAAGATCCGCGGGTGCACGGGTGCGAGAGAGCTTGCGCTGCTTCGCTGCGACAGCCGCGGTTTTGCGCGGCCGCTTTCCGGACTTCGTGGCGACCTGTACTTTCGTCGGCGCTGCTTCCATAGCTATTCCCGTTCAATGCCTGTGGCCAGGTGTTAGGGTGAAAACTCTAAATCTCCCGGAATACCCACGCGGAATTGTGATTGAGTCGATGACGGGTGCGGCAGTTCCCGGATGAGTTGCGGGTGCATGCCCGTGCATTCCGGAACCGCCCTTACCGGCGAAGCCAGCAATTCATCAGGAACGCACCATCCAGACCACTATATTCGCCGCCTGCTTTACGACAAACGGGATGGAAAAGCGCGCCTGGAAGTGTCGCTATTTTCGCGATCAAAGGAGATCGGAGCCCGACGCGGTCGCGAATCCGGCGACGAGCGCGGCTCCCGAGGGGCGGCATCCGCCGTCCAAGAGGGGGGCATAGCGTCGCTTATAATTGAACGCGCCCGCCGGATCAGACGATTTACAGCATTCGCTCAATGCCGGTCCGGTTGCCTCGCGACACACGGTGGTCGCCCGAGCACCAGCTGTATTGCAGCGGTGGTCGGTGACAGGCCGGATCTCACCAGGCCAGCTGCGTATCGGCGTGCCACGCCGCGACGAGCGGCTCTAGCAACGGGTCGCCTTTCCGGTGCCCTTCAACCCCGGCTGCCTTTCCTCCGATGACCGGGCCTGACCTGAGCAGCCGGAGAACAAGAACTGTATCCTGGCGTCCAGGCTGATCATTGATCGGCAACACGTAAATGCAGCGAGCGCTTAAATCTCCAGCACGGCCGGTTTCAGGACGTGTTTGTTGAGCTCGCCGAAGATCTGTATTGGCTGTACTAAACTCCGCAAGCGAATAGATACTGTTTTACGCCGATCAGGAGAATGTTCATCGCTTCCGTGGCGGTGCACCGGAACAGTGGCGTCGGCTTGTTCGATGGGCGCACGCGGTCGCCTCACGAGGGCGCTGCTCGAAACGGCCGATCACATGCGCCGCGCTGGCGTCACTCCTCGTCCTCGACACATTCTCGCGAAGTTACCCGGCATGGCGTCACTAATTCGCCGGCCTTGGCCGGTACCTGCCGTCACCAAAGGCCCGGCAAGAGCCTATAACGTGTTCGCCGAGCATAGTCGGTATAGCCGGACAGTTCGGCGTGTAGCAGGCCATCCTCCAGTCCCGTTCGGACGACCAACAGCGCGATCGCCAGCACAGCCGGCAGCAAGGCCCACCAGGAGGCCAGCGTGAGCGGAATTGCGATGAACATTGTTATCGCCGCACTGTAGCCGGGATGGCGGACGAATCTGTACGGCCCAGACGTGATCACCTGCTGGGCGCGCTCCTTCTGGATGCGGACGCCTGGCTCGAAGAATGGATTGATGGCCTGAGCCCAGGTTGTGACCGCGATGCCGCCGATAAGCAGGACATAGCCAATCAGAACGACCCATAACGGTACGTCCGACCATCCCATCCGGCCAGCGTCGAGCGTCGCGAGAGGGATTTCAACAATTATGACCGGGAGCATGACCGCGAGCAGGATCAGGTCCCATTTCTTGGTGCCCGGTTGAAAGCGGCTGCGGGCGCGGTAGATCATCGGATTCACGCGCGCTAGCAGCAGCGCAGAAAGACCGAAGACCGCGGCAAGGACCGCGATGAAGATCCAGCCGGGAGCCCAATCGATCCTGCCTACTGGCAGGAAGACCAGTGCCACAAGCGCCAGAGGCGAGCCTATTGCGTAGAGGATCGCCTTGGTGCGCGACATCAGCTTTGGATCGACACCAGAAGTCATCGACTGTCCCCTTTCAGCCTCTCGCGGCGCTGAGCACCAAGGTGGTGGCGGCTTCGCCGATAATTGTCCGGAGCCGGTCTATGCGCTGGGTCGACTGCGGAAGAACCACCCAAAATAAAAACAGACAACAATCAGCACAAAGTGGATCGTGCCACGCACTGCGCTGAGCTCAGGCGACTGGACGGCACTGGTCCACATCAGTGGGATCGGGATCTTCATCAGGTAGAAGTAGAATTGCATTCCACTGCTGACGAAGAACGCGCCGGCAAGGAATTTGCGGTACTCGCGGTATCGCACCGCGACGTAGAGCGTCGGTAGCCCGACAACGACGATCGCGGCAACGAGATAGGGAAGCATAGGCCTCCTCCTTGGCTCGCGCTTGCCGCCAGCCTCTCCTTCCGTATATTCGGAATACGCCGAATATGTCAAAGAGCAGCGCAAGCGTGTCCGCGCGGCTGTTGGAGAGCTACACGCTGTCGCGTCGCCATCGCGAGCCTGGAACGAAGCGTGCGCGTTACCGCCATGGCTGCGTGCGCGTTACGCCGTGGCCAACAACTGAAGCCATGATCCGGCAACGAAGCAACTGCTCGATGCATTGGCCGAGCAGCTGACCGCCGGGACCGGAGTCGTCGCGTCCAAGGAGGTAAACGCACGTCTCGAGCCGCGGGATTCTATCGGTGCTGTGCGCGCTATGGATGACGCAATCCCGAAATCAGGCGGCGCACCGCGGAGCGCGACCGCATGTACTCGTTCGCCATCGTAGGTCGATAAGCACCCGAACGCCGCGCCACATAGTTCCAATGCCCTGTCGAGCATTGCGTCGAAGACCGACGCGAGATCGCTGGATGACGAATTGATCGCCTCCAAGATCGCAGCGGTCGCGGTCTGCCGTTCCAAAGCCTCGCGCGTTTCGGTAAGGAGACGTGATTCTCCATCGCGATCACCGCCTGCGCGGCGAAATTCTGCAACAAGGCGATCTGTTTGTCGGTGAAGGCGGAGTTCTCTGCGATGTAATCAGGGCGAGAAGGACGATGTCCTCCTTGTCCTTCTGCAGCGCCACCGCGAGCCAGTTACGGATGCCACTCGCTTCAAGCCTTTCCCGCGACTTCGGGTCGGTTTGATAGGTATCCGTCTTGCGCGCATCGATAATGTGAACGACGCGCTGCCCTGCGCCAGTCGGCCATAAAAGCTGCTGTTCTCCGCAGCCCGAATAGGCCCAGTTGTCGCACGCGCTCGACAGCGGCCCGCTCACCCCCAGATATGGCAATGACAATGGAACAGCTCGCCGTCGAATGGCCGGAGCAGTCCTTGATCGGCAGTTCAAAGGCCGGTTTTGCCCACGCTCGTTGCGCGTCAATTCCAACCTCACTCCAGCGGAAACGGCGCCCCACTCCGTCCCCGCCTCGTTCTCTCTGTCGAACCAGACGTCCGTGCCGTCGGTGTCGAGGAAGATGTGCACGAGCAGATGCAGATTATGCGGCGTGACCGCCTCGAGAGTGGGGGCCAGCAATCGATAGTCCGGACGCCCTTGCTTCGCGAACACAGCCGCCCCGTCCGGCTCGCGCAGCAAGACGTTATCGGGATTGTTGATGTTGACCGGCGTGCCGACAAGCCGCCGCGACACGCTTGGATGGGCCAAGATCGCCTCTCTTTCGATCCGATTCGTCACGACTTTGAGCCCTGCCGCCTCGGTCATCACACACACAACTCTACATCTGCTGAGTCGATTTCCGGATTCTACCGCGGGTGTGTAGTAAACCTGCGCCGATGGTTATCTCGCACAATCCTCGGGAGCGCCGGAGGCTGCGGCCACTCGGTCGATCCTATTGCACAAAAAACCAAAGGCCGGGAAAGCCTATGCGGAACTCGTGCGGCAAGCTATCCACAACTCCCGGATCTTAAGTGGTCATGTAGCGTGTTCAGAGCGCGGGTAGCTTCCAAATCACGTCAGACAACGGCCAAACCAACGATCTCGTCTACCAGCCACTCGCTTTTCGCAACCGGCGTACAACGCTCGCATTGACGATCTGGCCTTCGGTGCTTGACTGGATTGCCAACTTGTGCCCGCAGAACAGCGATCTCCTCTGTTGCGTGGACTTGTTAACGACATGGAGAATGTACCAGTGATCGGTCCCTTTTCCCGAACTCAGCTGCAAAATTCAAACGCAGCTTAAACAATCACTGCCATGCTGTTGCGGAACGCTATAAAAGAAGCCGCAGCGGATTGCAGTTGCAGGCGTGTGATACATGCAACCGAAAGAAGAACGACGGCGAGGTAGTTGTCTCCGACGAGACCGGCAGGCCGCAGTTTTATGACCTCCGGCACACGCGGACGCCCGACTATCTGGCCTTCGACCTTTTGTGGCTCGACGGTGCGGACCTGCGCGGCTTGCCGCTCAGCGAACGCCGCCGGCAGTAGCAGGCCGTTGTTCCGAAGGGATCGGCGATCGTTTCCGATCGCGGACGCGAGCTCTTCGCGCTCATGTGCGCACGACCTCGAGGGCATCGTCGCGAAGCGCCTCCAGGAACCCGTACACGCCGCGCACCAGATGGCTAAAAATCAAGAACCCCGACTGTTCACAGAAAGAAGTCAGTGCTGAGTTGTTCGATAGATCATGGCAGCGCCGGTGCATTCGGGAAGCCGCCGATGATGCGAGCACTGGCGCTCGTCCCGCTCGCCGAGATAGCGCTCGCCGCGGGCGGAGCTCGCCGCGGCCGATCCGAGAGGTTCACCGTCGCAAAAACTGTTGCGCATATTCCGGATAGCGCGCTCGGAGCCTCTTTAACAAATTGCGTTTGCGGCGCCATTTGAGGACGGCAAGGATGCGCCTCGCACGCGGTGGCCACGTGCACGTGATCATCAGAACCACCGCCGCCATCAGGGACGTCAGTCTGTTAGCAGCGCGATGAGCCGGCGCCGCTCTTCGGCCTCGGCGTCGCCTCGAGGCAAATAGACGCCCGGATTTGATCGCGCGATGGATCCTGGTCTTGCTTCTGCCGGCGGCGCGTGCCGCAGGGCCAAGTGAGTAACCCATGGGTTCCCCCGTAACGCCGCAACCGTTAGCGGCACGCTGCGTCGGGAGATTGTCGCGTGCCATTCCGCATATCAGCTGGGGAGCGCCGCTACACGCCTCAGTTCACTCTGGTGTTAACCATAGCACATCTCTCCCCGGCGCGATACTGAGAGGCAGAGGGATAAGTCCGGGATCGCGCTCTCAGGCAAGAACACGGTCGCGGAAAGACAACCGGATAAATCTTGTTGGGCGCCCCAAGGACCCGACATAGCTGAGCCTGCGTTTGGCGATTCGCTGCGCGCGCAACGTCGGCGTACGGATTTCGCCGATGTTTTTTGCCCGCAGCCATCCCCGGGCCGAACATGATCCTGATGATGAGTTTTGTCGGGTGGAAGGTGTGGGGGTTTTCCGGGGGCCGTGGTAAGCTTTGGGTCCGCCTTGACGATGTACTTCGCCGCCTGCCGGGTCTGGGACCGCCTCTGCAACGCCCCGTGGCAGCGCTTCTTCCGCCAGGGTCTGGTGCCGGCGGTCATGGGGCTCGTAATCGCTAGCGGCGCCGTTATGGCGGGTGCGGCAGACACGAGCTGGCGAGCTCTTGCCGTCACGATCGCTGCCGCCGGGATCATGCTTTTAACGCGGCTCAATCCGATGTGGATGCTGCTCACCGGCGCCGCTCTCGGCGGCTTCGGTTTGCACTATACGCCCTTGATGACACCGCCGATCAAGGGCGGCTGCGGCCCGCCGAAGGTCGATAGCGTCAGCCGCTAGCGGGAAATCAGCGAACCCGCCGTACAGGCGCGTGTCGTGCGGGCCGCCCTTATACGCGCCGCGACGGGCCGCACGGTCGCCTATCGAGGCCAGTGAATCCCGAACAGCGCTGTAGTGATGAGCCTCGACAATGGCGTCGGTCCCTTCGTCACGTCAAAGGCGAAGGTCACACCGGCACGGATCTCACCCGCTGTGTGATCATTGGTGCGCGCGCCGCGCAACCCAAAGTCAACCGCGATATTGTCTTGGACCTGCCAAATCGCCCCGACGAAGGCAGACCCGGTTCGAAACAGACTGACATTCCTTTCATAAAATAAAAGATTTCCGCGACCGGCCGCACTGGCCAGTCGTGCGGACCCTCGACGATCGTATCGAGAAAGTAGTCGGCATGCTGTTCCCGGGTGAGCTCAATCTGAGCATTGAGGTGGGTCGCGCCCCAGTCCCAGCGCTGTGAGACGATGCCGTTTAGGACTGCTTCGGTCTCGTGTTGATCATTGACGCCGGGCAATAGAACCCCGAATTCGGTTGCAATACTGGGCCCGGGCTTCTCCTGCAGGCTGCCCTCGCGCAGCACGCCTTTCAGCAGCGCATCGCTTTCAACCAGGCTTGTTCCGGGAATACCCGCGCTCAGACCATGATTGAGCTTACTCTCTAGCGATGCTTCCCAGCCCGGAATAAAGCCGCAAATGATCCTGAGATCGGGAGCGAGCAGCGAGCGCTCGGCCCCCTCGCGAAGGTACTCGACCGGGCCGAGCTCGATTTCCATGTCGCCCGTTTCCGCGACGGCCGCATCTGTCCGTCGAATGGACGATAGGCCTCTGCCTCGCCACACCAGAGAGTAACCGCCGCCGCAGCAAGAGCTGCTACGCTCCCGATCGCCTTCATGAGGCCGGCCGAAACACCCAAATCGCCGCCGGCTTAATGGGCTGCGCCCGCACTGCCACAAACAACCGGTCGAGTTCGGGCACGAACAGCGAGGTGCGGGCCCCCGGTGCTGTCGGCACGCGTGCAAGCCGGCGGTAGCCCTGCCCATCCGGTTCGAGCACGTCGACACTGCCAGCGCCACAGCTCACATAGATACGGTGGCGTTTGCGATCGACGAACACATCATCGGCGTCACCGCAGGTTTCGGCCTTGCCCACGACATGCCCGTCATGACTGGAGAGCGCCATCAAAACCGGCGGGCTGCGAAAGACGACGAGGATCCGGTGCGCATCGCCGTCGATCGCCATCGGGAAATTCGATCCCGCCCCCTGCGTCGACAACGATTGCGCCGACCCGGTAGCAAGGTCGACGACCTCGATCTCGTGCGCGCCCGGCACGTTCACGAAGGCTTGGGTGCCGGTTTCGTCGATCTGAAACCCCTCCGGATGCGCTTTGAGACGAATATTCGCGGTCTTCGCCAAGCTAATGGGATCAATCACCGCAAGCGCACCCTTGCCGTAGCCCACCACCACCCGGTTGCGCCCGGTGTCTACGCGCACATTGTCGGCATCGTCACCCAGCTCGATGCGCCCAATCGGGGCCAGATCCCCGCCCCGCAGAACGTGCACTGAGCCGTCATCGCCATTCGCCACGAATACGCTGTCCGGAGACGGGACATACGCAACGCCTTGCGGCTCGCTCAAACCGGCGATCCTACGCAGCACCTTGCCCGCTGCCAGATCAACAACGCTAAAGCTGTTATTGCCGAACTCGGCAACCAGCAGCCGCTGTCGCTTCAGATCGATGCCGAGATGATCGACGCGGCCGCTCACATGCCCGAGCGGTATCTTCACCTCGAGCATCAGAGGCGGCCTATCGGTCTGCGCGTTTGTCGCGGCGGGCCAGATGAGGCACGCCGCCAGGAGGATCGCCTACCCTAACACGCTCAACTCTTGACGATGTTGATCTGCGTCAGCGCCGCCTTCAGTCCTTGGGCGAGCTTCACCGCATCAGCATTGGCCCAGAAATGCATGAAGTAGAGGTGTGGCTGATCGTCGAGCATATCGTTGTGGATCGCCGTCACCTCGATCCCATGCTCGCGTAAGGCCTTGAGCACTGGGTTCACCTCCCTGGCGATCAGCACAAAGTCACCGGTGATCGCCGCCTTGCCCCCGCCGGTCGGCTGAAAGTTGATGCCGATTGCCGAGCCCATCGACCTATACCCCGACAGTGATCGTTTCCGCGCGTGGGATGCCGAATTGGTAGACGCTGCCGACATTCTTACCCTTTACGCCCAGCGCCTGGTCGATC
>JAFMSA010000402.1 GCA_017353855.1 Alphaproteobacteria bacterium | reverse complement strand
ATTGCCCTGCGCCCATTCCTGCGGGCCGGCTCCCACTTCTCCCGCGAGATGGCGCAGCGCCGCGAGAATCTGGGCCGGGCCCATCGGCAGGCGATGATCCGCCTTGGCGCCGATCAGGGTCGGAGTGCTTTCGACGGCGTAGACCCGGCTCATCTGACCGCCGGTTTCGCCGGGGCGACGCCGCGTGGCGAAATGTCGGGCGTACGCCAGCCAACCCGGGGCAGCTGATATCAGATCACTCTCGACTGCAAAGATTACGTCGGCCGAACCTACATCGAGGATGCGATCGAACGGCCGCCCGAAAGCCTGCTGCGTGGCAGCGAACTCGTTATCGCGATGCAGCGGCTCCCATTGATGCCACTGTATCGCCGGATATTGCTCACGGAGCGCCACGATCTGTGCGACGAGCGACGGCGAAGTTACGGTGCCGGTCAGCAGCCGCAGCCCCTCGCCGTGGCGCGCGAGGAGCCTGTCGCGGCGACCGTAAAGCGCGGTGACAAAACTCTCCCAGGTGTCTATCTGACCGTTGCCGACGATCGACTGTGCGCGACGCGGGTCATACAGCCCAAGGATCGTCGCCTGCATGATCGCACTCGCCGCACCGAGACTCGCCGGGTGATCGGGGTTGCCTTCGACCTTGATCGGGCGGGCCATCTGATGCGCCACGAGAACACCGGTCGCATACCCGTCCACGGTCGTCGCCGTCGCGTAATTACGCGAACGGCCCGGGACGATGCCGGGCGGCTGCTCGACATAAGGAAGGAGTTGACGCGGATTCTCTTCCGGGCCGCAGCTGGAGAGTCCGCCCAATGCCATCGACGCCGCCATCAACTGCAAAAACCGCCGCCGCTCGAAGGCGCCGAGCACCTCTCGAAAGCGCGGGACCTCGCGTTCGACAGCCGTTGCGAACTCGGGCGTCTCTGCCAGCTCTTCGAGGGTGCGCCAGTACTCCCGTCCCGAGGCGCTCATCGATGGCACACGCCGCAATCGCTGAGGGTCTCAGGATGGATGTGATAAGCTGTCATCAGTTGTTCTCCGGAGGGGGTCTTAGAAGTACGCCGCCACTGTGGGTTGAACACCTGATCGAGGGGCCGCAGATGCGGTGCGGGATCGCGGTGACACGAGAGACACCAGCTCATGTGCAGCGTCGACGCCTTCCGGGTGAGCGGCATATCGCCGATCGGGCCATGGCATTCCGTGCAGCCGACGCCTTTGGCGATATGAATGCTGTGGTCGAAATAGACGTAATCGGGCAACGTATAGACCCGGCTCCAGCGTAGCGGTTGGTCCGCGGCCAGGCTCTGACGCACTGGCGCCAGCATTTCCGCATTGGTCCAGATCTGCGAATGGCAGGTCATGCAGGTATGGGTCGACGGCATGCCGGCATTCTCCGAGATCTCGACCGTCGTGTGGCAGTACCGGCAGTCAAGGCCCAGTCCGCTGACGTGATGCTTATGGCTGAACGGCACCGGCTGCGGCGGGGTGTATCCGACGTGCGTGTTGTAGCCCATCACGGGCACGACCCAGATCAGCCCAAGCAATAGTATGAGGACGCCTGCCCCCCCAAGCAGGGCTGCGTTCATGAACAGGTTGGCGCGCGGGCCGAAGATCGCCACCGCTCGGCCCCCGCAGGTAGCTCCCGACGCGGCTCAGCCGCGTCGTTGCGCGTTGCGCGCTCTTGTCTGCGCCGCCTTCCGCGCCGCGGCCGATCGGGAACTCTTCGGCCTGCCGGCAGCAGCCGCACCCCCTAGTTGCCCGCCTTTACGCGCGGGCGCCTTATTGACTGACCGTCCACGACCCGATCCTGATCGCTTGCCGCCGCCTGTCGTCTTGTTGACCGTCGCCCAAGCGCGGCGTGCGGCTTCCGGCTCACTGACCCCGCGCTTTTCATAACCTTCTTCTATATGCTCAGCTTGCCGTTTTTGCTTCCCCGAATATTTCGATTTGTCACCGCGCGCCACTGCGCCCTCCACTCAATCTCTAGTCATCGGTCAGAAGCAAAACAAAGCGGTACACCACCCGGTTCCTTTTGCCGGGCGCTTTGTCGATGTAGCAGATCTCACCTTCGGTCGCTGACGGCTCTCACGGGCGTCGCCTGCGCGGTCTTTCCGCGTACACATGCAACGTGCCGGCCGGCGACCCACGTGCCCGGCCTCCGGTCGGGTCTTCTTCGTCGGGAGGGGCCTTCGCAGCGTTGGGGGTTGGCTGGCAAATAACCTGCAGCGCGGCGGCGGCGGCGCGCGTGCCGACATCATCAATACGGGTTATGTCAGCTAGTGAGACGATACCCACCAACTCGCGATCGCGGTTGAGGACCGCTAGCCGGCGTACCCTTTCGCGTGCCATCAGTGCCGCAGCCTCAGCGATTAATATTCGTTCCCGACAAAAGACGACGTGCCGAGTCATCGCTTCTAAGACAGGAGTGATGGCAGGATCGGCATCCCGTGCCGTTGCTCGCGCTACCAAGTCGCGATCGGTGACGATCCCTACCAGTTCATCACCATCCACGACCGGCAGCGCTCCGACATTTTTCTCTCTCATCCTTTTCGCCGCCTCAGCGAGCGAGTGGTCGACGTGGGCAAGGACCGGTCGACAAGACATAACGTCTGCGACGCTTTGCGTCATCGTGCCTCCGCAGCAGCCGCAAAGATCTGGAACAGCTCCTCTCAGGCTGGCAGAGCTGGGCTAATTCCCCGGATCCCGCAGCGCCTTTGTCAGGCTCTAACAGCCGTAGTTTGATTGTGCTGGCCGCCCGGTTGCGAAATCCCGTGCAGCGCTTTTGCTGTTTTCGGCAGCGAGCCCTGCGTCGCCAGATCGCCGAGTGATACGATGCCCACGAGGCGCTTCTCCCGGTTAATTACGGGCAGGCGCCGCACCTGCAGCTCCGCCATGTTTTCGGCTACATGGTCAACGTCCTCGTCCTCAAAACAATATCTGATCCCCTGGGTCATGACGTCGCGAATTTTGGCATCGGCACTTTTTCCCTCAGCGATGCCTCGAATGGCGATGTCACGGTCAGTGACCATCCCGACAAGCTTTTCGTTTTCTCCTACGGGAAGCACCCCGGCATCGAGCCGCTTCATTGCTGCAGCTGCCTCCCGAAGCGTCTGATCGGGACCGATGATCTGTACATTGCGACTCATCACGTTGCTGATCTGCATCACCGCCTCCTCTACGAGATCGTCGATTATCGACGACTTGGCACCCAAGCTCGGAGCAGAGGCCGCATCGACTGGTTTCCGGCAGCGGTTCGACCTCACTCCCCTGTCCGGAAAACAACCGCGCCAGCGGCCGCGGTTCCGTTTGTTGGACGAATTTCTGAAGAGCTCAACAGAGCTCACAGATCGGCTTCACTTGCTCAAGCGATAAGCGTCAATCAGTCCCGCAGACGATCTCCGCAGCCGGAGCGAGCATCTGGGACCGCCTCTGATGGCGAATCCTGGTGATGACGCGATTGTCCGGGCTGGCCGCTATCTTCAGGCATGATCCGGTCCACTCTAACGTGAAATCGTCCTGTCTATATTCAAACGTGAGTTTCACGGGCCCAAGCTCCGGCGGTGGCGCAGGGTCCAGCCTGATGGCGTCCAGCTCAAAGCCGAGACCGAGATAATGGCGTTGGATCACATCTATCGAACCTGCCATAGCACCGAGGTGAAGCCCCTCCTCGGACGTCGAGCTGTTGCACGGCTCCATGTCCGGCTGCAGCGATTGCAGAAAAAAGCGCCATGACTGCGCGGGATCGAGCCGCGCAAGCGCGCCGGCGTGTGCGACGCGTGAGAGGCTTGAATCGTGCGTCGTGCGTGCCGCATAGTAGGCTGCCGTGCGCCTCAGCTGCTCTTGATCGACCTCATAGCCGAGCCGGCTCAGGATCGCACGTAGCTCCTCACCAGGCAGGAGGTGATAGAGCATCAGCACGTCCGCCTGTTTGGTGATCTGATAGGCATTGACATCGTCGCGTTTTGCCTCCAGCGCCCAATCTGCGCGTTCTCCCGGATGGCTCCTCCTGAACTCCCGGAGGTCAGCTTCCTGCAACCTTTCGTATCCCTCGAACTGGCTGATTATCCCGTCATCGTGGAAAACCACTCTGATAGACCGACTGATATTGTCCCACAGACTGATTTCTGCCGCATTGAGGTTTAAAAGTCGGCACAGTGTCTCGCGATGGGAGGCCGGGAGGTCAGTAAAGACATCGATCGCACGCTGCAGTGTCCAGGCCGCCATGACGTTCGTATAGCTGTTGTTGTCGATCCCGAGCTCCGCAGTGGCAGGGTAAGCGTCATGGAATTCGTCGGGACCTATTACCCCCCGGATCTCATAGCGTCCGTGGTCGGGATTCAAGCGCGCGATACTTGCCCAGAAGCGGGCAATCTCGAATAGCATCTCTGCCCCCTGCTCCCTTATGAAATCGCGGTCGCCGGTGGCGAGATAGTAGTGCCAGATGTTGAACGCGATCGCAGCGCCGATGTGCCTTTCGAGCGTTGTATGATCCCTCATAAAGCGGCCCGAAACAAGATTGAGCTGATATTTAGGGGTCGCGTCCTGGCCGCTGCCGGTGCTGCGCCATGAAAACATCGCTCCGCGATAACCGGCTCGCCTCGCCTCTCGACGCGCATCTTCGAGCCGGCGGTATCGGTACAGCAGCAGTGCGCGGGCCAGATTCGGAAATCGTACGGCGAGTACCGGGAATACCAGAACATCATCCCAGAAGATCTGCCCGTGATAACCTTCTTGCCATCCATGTGGTGGAAAGCCGACGTCAAGGGCCTCCGTGTGGGGCGACACTGCCTGAAGGACATGAAA
>JAFMSA010000401.1 GCA_017353855.1 Alphaproteobacteria bacterium | reverse complement strand
TGGATTTCGCCGAGACGCGGTCGAACTCCACATGCAGTTTCAGTTCGCGTACGAAATGGGCACCATCCGGCTGCGGTTTCTGGTGGAGGACCCGGACGCGCTCTTTAACGAATATCGGCAACGTGCCATCGAGTGCACTCCTGAAAATGTTCACGATACTCTATGGGGGACGCGCGAGTTCGCCCTCTATGATTTGGATCACAACGCACTCACCTTTTATCGGGACCTGACGCCCGCCGCGAAGGGGTGACATCCCTGGTAGTTCGCAGAGGCGACTGGCAGTCAGCCCAGGGTCCCGCGCAGCCCGCGACCCTCAATAGTGACTCTCAGCCATGAACCTTCCTCCTCTTCGAGACGGTCGGGAAAATGGCCGCGATCGTGCCCGGGAACCATCGGGCGGATGGGGAGGAGCCGGCCGGATGACCGAGTGCAGGACCTGGCAGAGAACTGGTATCCCGCCGGTGAAGCCGGATATGGAGGGAGGGTCAAATGAAGATTGCGATGATCGGAGCCGGGAATGTTGGCTCGACGCTCGGCCGCGCCTGGTTGGATCGGCGTGAAGACGTGGTCTTTGGCGTGCCTGACCCGGCGGCGTCCAAATACGCCACTTTGCCTCGCGACAGGCTCCGACTGCCGCCGGAAGCGGCGCGGAGTGCGGAGGTCGTCGTGCTGGCCACACCGTGGCCCGCAACAGAGGCGGCGGTGAAGAGCCTGGGCGGTCTTTCCGGCAAGATTCTGATCGACTGCACCAACCCGCTCAACATGGGGCGCGATGGCCTGGAGCTTGCGGTCGGCTACAGCATGTCGGGCGGCGAGCAAGTGGCGGCTTGGGCATCGGGAGCCGCTGTATTTAAGACCCTCAACCAGACCGGCGCCGGCAATATGGACAAAGCCCCGCTTTTTTCGGTCCGCCCTCTCATGTTTGTGGCAGGCGATGACGAGACAAAAAAGCCCGTCGTTTTGTCGCTCATCGCAAAGCTCGGCTTCGAGGCCATAGATGCCGGCCCGTTGCGAATTGCACGCCTGCTTGAACCGTTCGGGATGTTGTGGGTCGATCAGGCACTCAAGCGCGGACGCGGCCAGAACTTCGCCTTTGCGCTGATCGAGCGGTCACCGGACTAGCACTAACGGAATGCAAATCCTCGCCTCGCCCCCCAGCCACCGGCCTGGTATGCCAGTTTGAAACGTTGGGTTTTTGCAAAAACGGGCCTGGGAATCGCCATATCCAGCGGTCCTTATCGTGAAAAACCGCTGCTTCGCGTCAAGGGTTTAGCCGTCTTCCTAGGGATCGGGAAACGCTAACAAAGTCCTTCATAGTTCGTTGCGAATAACGAACGTAGATCTGCGTTAGTTAATAAGCGGGAATGGCCGTTCTGATGTGGCTTATCCCCGGTTTCTCGGCATGCCAAATCCTACGACACCGGAACGGCCGAACGACGTCCTGCGGGGTCGGGTCTTCGCGGACCTCGCTGCGGGGGAACTCGACGTCCCGTAAATGGTCGGATAAGCGTCGGAACAGCGAGAGGTGCCAACATCAATCGGGCATTTTGCGTGCGCGTGCCATGCCCGTTTAACCGGATTTGCGAGTGCCGAAAACGCGCGTAGCACAGAGGAGTGGGGAACACCGACGGCATCGACGCTGGCGGGCCCGCGCGCGGCGCTTACGTCATTTGCAAACGCTTCTTGAGGCTGTCCGCCATTCCGAGTTGGTGCGCCGCGACGGGTAACAAGGAAAAGCAGAGCGCGTTCACTCGCTTCGTACAGCTCACCCAGGTCCAGCACCCAGAAAACCAGCGCCAGCATGATCAGATGACGGTTATCGCGATCAGCACCCATGCTAGGGTGAACTGGATTAAGTGACGGACTAGCTCTTTGGTTATCATGAGCTGCCCCCTTTGCTATGTCGCCGCAGTTTCACCATGGGGCTGCCGAACGAGCCATCCGTCGCTGCGGCCCGTCGAACAACTCGTCACCGCCTTCGTTCTGCGAGTAATGCTGGTTCTTGATCTTGAGCCACCGCACATGCGCGCGATACGGATCGTACAAGCGTTTGGCGACTATCCCCTCGAGGTCGTGCGCGCACATGGCCGGATCCAGGTAAACCAGAGGCACGGCCGGCTCCCGGGCATTCATTCGGCGGCGACAAGCAAAGCAGGATCGGCCGCGAATACTCGCTCGAGGGAATGCTTGACAGTTTTACACAGCGTGACGGTGGACTTCGACACCGCGCACCGGCAATAGGAGCAGTGACATGCCACAACATCCGGCATTTGCAGAGGGACGCGCCGCGGTGATCACCGGCGCCGCCAGCGGGATCGGCTTCGCCGCGGCAAAACGGTTCGCGGCATTGGGCATGAAAATTTGCCTCGCCGATCTGAGCCAAGAGGCGCTCGACCGAGCCGCAGAACAGATCTCGGCCGCGAGCGTTGTCACGGTGCCGACCGATGTCAGCAAAATGGAGGAGGTGCAGCGTCTGAAAGATCGCGCCTATGCCAATTTCGGCGAGGTCGCAGTGCTGATGAATAATGCCGGCACTTCGCCAGGCGGAGGCCCGTGGGACCATTACGAACGCTGGCAGCGCGTGCTCTCGGTAAATCTGTGGGGCGTCATTAACGGCGTGCACACCTTTACCCAGGCGATGATCGACCAGAGGACGCCATGCGCAATCGTCAACACGGGCTCGAAACAGGGCATCACTTGCCCGCCCGGCGACACCGCCTACAACATCACCAAGGCCGGGGTGAAGGTACTGACTGAAGGCCTGGCTCATGGGTTGCGCAACACTGAGGGTTGCCAGGTCACCGCGCATCTGCTGGTACCCGGCTCAACCTTTACCGGCATGACCGCCCGCGGTCGCACTGAGAAGCCCCCCGGATCCTGGACCCCGGAGCAGGTTGTCGACTTCATGGTGGCGGCAATGTCAGCGGGCGACTTCTACATCATCTGCCCCGACAACGACGTTACCCGCGATATCGACAATCGGCGCATCCTTTGGGCAGCCGAGGACATCATTCGCAACCGCCCCGCCCTGTCACGCTGGCACCCGGACTACAAAGAGGAATTCGCCGAGTTCCTGACCCTCGATGCGCCGTTTCGGGACTGATTAGCCAGAAGGTTCGCCGGCCAGGGCCTATCTGTCCAAGTACCAACCAGAAGGTAATGGTTGGCGGAGTGCGCCTGGCCGGAGCAAATCCGAGGCGCGGTGCGAGGCGTGGTGGTCAAATCAAAGCGTTCGTCGATCCCAAGCACGCCGCCGCCGACGCTGATGTGGCCTACGGCACGGTGCCACCCGAGTTGCTCGCCCGGGCAACAAAGCTACGTTGGATCTGCGCCGCCCGAGCCGGCCTCGGTGGTGCATGGTTCTATGAAGCGCTGGTCAAGAGCGACGTCATCGTCACTAACATGCGCGGCAAACGCGGTCGCGTTCCTGCTCGCCTTCGCCTGCCGCTTTGATCACTACCTACCGCAGAAGCGATGGCTGCGAGGTCCAGAAATGATCGATCTTCCGGAGAAGACGGTGCTGATCGTCGGGGTTGGCGGCGCTGGCGGAGAAGCATCGAAGCTCTGTGCTGCGCTCGGAATGCGCGTGCTCGGCATTGATTCGCGTGACTGAGCAGCCGGTCGGTATGGTCAACCTCGCAGCCCCGGATCTGTTGGAGGAGCGTCTGGGCGAGGCCGATTTTGTGGTCCTGACGACGCCGGAGACGCCGGACGCGAGGTGGGGATGTTCCAACACCGGGCTGTTCGTGCGGATGAAGCGCGGGGCTTACTTCATCGCGCGCGGTCGGTGCGTAGTGACGGCTGATCTGGGTGAGGCCCTGCGCTCCAGGCATCTCACCGGGGCCGGGCTCGATGTCGCTGATCCCGAGCCGCTGCTCCCCCCGACCACCCGCTCTGGAGCTGGAGCATGCCTAACGTGCTTATCACGCCGCATGTCGCGATTTATGGCACGCCTTACCGCGAGAAATGGGACGCGATGCTGATCGAGAATTGCCGCCGCTTTGGCGCTGGACAACCGCTACTTAACGTTGTCGGCAAGAAAAAGTGGTTCTGACGGAGCTAACCAATACCCGTGACAACGCCTTCTGGCGTGACGGCACCCGGGCAATTGCCTGCGGCTTTTAAGGCCGCAGCGCCCAGACTCGGGTTGTCGGCCCGCCTGGTGGATTGATTGGCTGTTCAAATTTACCAAGCCCAGGATTGGGAGCGGGGCGTGCAGACCATCGTAAGGCCTTGCGCGCTATTGCAGCACGGACGCTCGGCCTCTCCGAAACCCAGGCGAAGCGGCTCAACCGACGTCTGATCGAGGTTGACCTCGTCACGGTGAAGAACAGCCCGAACGGCAACGGGACCCCAAGGGGAAACGGGCCGCGCCTGACGGCGCGGTTGTCGACGCGAAATAATCGCCGCGGAGGAGCGGATAGCAGGCAGGTGCAATTCCTCGACAGCCGCGACGCCGCCGATCGACATGATCGTATGTACTCACATCCATGACGATGAATCGCCATAACATTGATGCCGGGACATCTCACCGAAGAGCAGCGAAAGATCCTGCGCGAGGTTGCCCTGACCTATCGACGGCAAGGCGGGCCACCGTGCCTTTGCACGCCTCGCCCTCAAGGCGGCGCCACGCGGCATCGACGGCACGCGCTTTCGGCTTGCCGAACGGCATCGATAACACCCATGCCAGATCGCGGACGAAAATCACTGCATCCGCAATTTCAGGCGCAAACGACGCGCGCCGGCGCAACAACGTAACCGCGAAACTGTGATCCGGAGATCAGCGAGAAAACCCTCAACC
>JAFMSA010000043.1 GCA_017353855.1 Alphaproteobacteria bacterium | reverse complement strand
TTCTGCGCGACTTCCGGGGGGATACGATCCATCCTTCGACCCTCGAAATCGTGCGCGAGCTCGGGCTGCTCGAGGCGTTTCTGCAGCGGCCGCATCAGGAGGCACGAACCCTCGGCGGGCAGATCGGTGAGGATTTTGTACAGATGGCCGATTTTGCGCATTTGCCGACGCATTGCCGGTTCATCGCCTTCATGCCGCAATGGGATTTCCTGGACTTTCTGGCCGAACACGCGCGGCGGTATCCCGCCTTCCAGCTGAGAATGGAGACTGAGGTTAGCGACCTGGTCTTCGACGACGGGCGCGTCGCCGGCTTGCGAGCGGTGGTTCCCGATGGCGAACTCACCGTGCGCGCAGATCTCGTCATCGGCGCCGACGGGCGCCGCTCGACCGTGCGCGAGAAGGCGGGCCTCGAGATCATCGATGTCGGCGCGCCGATGGATGTGTTGTGGATGCGGCTGTCGCGGCGTGCCGATGATCCCGGCACACCTTTGGCCATCTCGTCACCGGCAGAATTTTCATCATGCTCAATCGCGGGGATTATTGGCAATGCGGCTTTGTAATCCCGAAGGGTGGGTTTGATCAGATCCAAGCATGCGGTCTGGCGTCGTTTCGCGAAGAGGTCGCGCGTCTGGCACCCTATCTGCGCGAGCGAACCGACGAGCTGAAGGAGTGGTCCGACGTCAAGTTGCTGACTGTGAGCGTCGACCGCCTGCGAGCCTGGCACAGGCCCGGTGTGTTGTGTATCGGCGATGCCGCGCATGCGATGTCGCCGGTTGGCGGTGTGGGTATCAATCTCGCGGTTCAGGACGCGGTCGCAGCGGCCAATATCCTCGCCCCGCGCTTTCTGGGAGCGGGCGTTTCGGAGAACGACCTCCACGCGGTTCAGCGGCGCCGCGAGTTTCCGACGCGCGCAACTCAGGCGATGCAGGTGTTCATCCAGGACCGGGTGATCGGCCGCGTGCTCGGCGGCACACGCACACTGTCGACCCCGTTGCTTCTTCGGCTAGCCGCGCGGATGCCGTTCCTGACCCGCGTACCCGCCCGGCTCATCGGCCTCGGATTTCGCCCCGAGCATGTTAGGGCGCCCGCCGCAGCTTGAGAAGTGTGTATTTGCCCGGCCCGCAGGCTCTATACTGGCGGCGCTGCGGCGTGGAGGAGGGGATGCATCTGTTCGAACAGTACCGGGTCCGGGATTACGATGCCGCCGCCAGGCTGATCCCGGTCATCGATTACGGTCCCTGTTTCGCAGGCGAGCCGGGAGTGCTCGATCGCGTCGCCGCACAAGTGGCGCATGCCTGCGAGAATGTCGGCTTCTTCTATGCCTCGAACCACGGCGTCCCGGACGATGTCGTCGACCGGGCTTTCGCCGCCTCGCGGCGTTTTCATGCGTTGCCGCTCGACGCAAAGCTGGCGCTCAAGCTCAACGAAAACAATATCGGCTATCTGCCGATCAATGCGTCGGTGCAGGGCGCCTCGGGTGTTCACAAGGCGACCAGGCCGAACCAGAACGAAAGCTTTTTTGTCAGCCATGACCGCGGGCCGGAGCACCCTGACGTCATTGCCGGCAAGCCCTTGCGCGGGCGCAACCAATGGCCTGCGGGGCTGCCCGAACTGCGCGCGGACATGATGGCGTATTTCGCTGCGCTCGGCGCGATGTGCGAGCGCATGCTGCCGTCTTTTGCTGTGGCGCTCGACCTCGACCCGGATTTCTTCGCGCCGTTTTTTGCCAATGAACCTCACGCAAATTTGCGCTTTTTGCATTATCCGCCGCAGGATACGCGCGCAGACAATCTGTTTGGCCAGGCGCCGCATACCGACAACAGCTTCATGACCGCGCTGGCGCGGACCGATGTGCCGGGGCTCGCGGTCCGGCTGTCCTCAGGGGAATGGTTTGCTCCGCCGATCATTCCCGGGACTTTCCTGATCAATCTGGGCAACATCATGCGGCGCTGGTCCAATGACCGGTTTCTGTCGACCCCGCACGGCGTGCTTAACGAGTCGGGGGCGGACCGCTATTCGATTGCTTATTTCCACAGCCCGAACCCGGATGCGGTGATTGAATGCGTCCCGACCTGCGTGAGCGCCGAAAATCCGCCACACTATCCGCCGGCCGTCTATCGCGATCTGGTGCTCGAATTTTATCGAGCAAATTATTTTCACCAGAAGGGACACCGCTCCGAAGCCGCGGCGCAGGCGGCCGAATAACACAGGGGGGAAGAACCGTGTTCGACCTCGATCGGTTTATTGCCGGACTGCCGCGACCCGGTCGGCCTCGATCGGACGCACAAATCGGTACGCGAAAATCGGACGATCATGCCCCATAATCACCTGATATGGGCGGTGATCGGCATCTATACCGGCCGCGAGGATAATATCTTCTGGCGCCGCATTGCAGATTCGGACGGCGGCAGAATCGAGATCGCCGCGGCGAAATTTTTGGGCAAAGGCGATGCCGAGCCGCTCGGGCACGACGTCATCCACACCGTCCGCCAATCCGCTGCAGCGCCTGACGGGCGCCATTCACGTCTATGGTGGCGATTTCTTCGGGGTCTGCCGCAGCCAGTGGGCTCCCGAAACGCTTTTCGAACGTCCCTACGGTTTCGATGAAAATTCTCGGAAATTCTCGTTTGTTTGAAGCGGCAAACGCGATGCCGCGGCTCTGAGCCCGAATTGATTACCGTCTGTTTTTGACCCGAACCCGCTCATCGTCTCCGAAAAGAATGCCGAGCCTTCCCCGCGCCATCTTATTCGACATGGACGACACGATCCTTGCGGTGTCCGGATCGGCGCGCGTCGTCTGGGCAAGGATTGCCGAAGAATTCGCTGCCGCCATTGCGCCGCTGTCGCCTGCGGCCGTCGTCGCTGCAATCGACGCCCGATCGCAGGTATTGTGGAGCGACGCGGCGTGGAACCGCGCATGGCGGGTAAGGGTGCGCGAGGCGAGGCGCAACATAGTGGCCAGCGCTTTTGCGTCACTCTCCGCCGCGGACGGAGTGATGCCGGTGCCCGGGGTCGGCGACGCGATGGCCGATCGGTTCACGTCGATCCGCGACGAGGAGCTGAGCCTGTTTCCCGGCGCGCACGAGACTCTCGATCGCTTGAGGCGGTTGGGCGTGCGCCTTGCTTTGATCACCAACGGTGCGGCCGAACCGCAGCGCGCCAAAGTGGTCCGCTTTGCGCTGGCAGAGCGGTTCGACCACGTTCAGATCGAGGGAGAGCACGGCTTCGGCAAGCCCGAAGAGCGCGCGTATACGCATGCAATGGCGGCGCTCGGCGTCGGGCCGCAGGACACCTGGATGATCGGCGACAATCTCGAATGGGAGATTCGCGCCCCGCAACGGCTTGGCATCTACGCAATCTGGTATGACGGATACGCGAGCGGGCTTCCGCCGAATTGCCCGGTCCGGCCCGACCGGATTATCCGCTCGCTGCCCGAGCTCCTGACGTAACCGGGATCACAGCGCCGCGACCGTCTGCACCTCGAGCCGGAGCAGTTCCTGCACGAGCCGGTCGACGATGAGCAGGGTGTTCGGGGGATAGGCGCCGGGCGGGAACATGCCGGGGAATGACCGTGCGCGATACTCCATGAATTTTGCGACATCCTGCGCGTCCACGAGATAGCTCGTGAACTGGACGACATCGCCCCAACCGGCGCCGACCGAATCCAACCCGGCCTTGATATTCGCGAACACCTGCGTGCACTGGGCGTCAAAATCGTCGGCTCCGACGATATTGCCGGCGATGTCGACGGCAACCTGGCCGGCGATGAACACGAATTCGCGGGCGCGGACGCGAGCGATCTGCGAATATTGCCCGAGCGGCCTGCTCAGAGAAGCAGGGTTGAAGATCGCGACTTCCGGCACCGCGGGACCCCGGTCCTGCTTACTGCACGCGGCGCAGACCGTAGTCGGCGAGGCAACTTTCTAACGTGCCGGCCTTACCGCTACTCTTCGCGCGGTCTTCGCAGGCTGCCATGACGGCCGCCAATTCGTTTTTGGATGGCTGTTTGCCGGTCGCCGTCTGCCACTCACGCTGTTCGGAGGCAGCTTTGGCGGACGTTACTGGCTGCCCCGTCGCGTACGCAACGAGGCCGAACAAGACAAAGATTGCGACCCCCCGCATGTAGAGACACCCCTGAAGCCTTCAACAACCCTCCCACTCGTCAATGTAACCGACGGGGGCACCGTTACGCCACTGTTTTCGGTTATTGGCGCCTGCCATGCCGTTACTCGACTTCGCTGAAGCCAAGGCGGTCGGCAAGGCCGTAATCCTCAGCAAGACTGCGCAGCTTGTACCAGGTCGCGTCCTCGATCTCGATGCCGTTCCGGCGGCGGTCTTGCTCCCGCATGTGTTCGATCTCGCCGGGATAATAAACGCCGCTGCTGCCCTCGGCCGGCTTTGTCGCCTTCAGATACTGCACGAACTCGCCGATGTCTTTTTTGAATTGAGCGAGCGGGCGGAAGGCATCGACCTTGAAGGCCGCCATAAAGCAGCCGTCATTGTGGCGGCCGGTCGGCTCGACGCCGAAGCCGAGCCCGGTCAGAAGGCCGCAGAAAATTTCGACCATGACCGAGAGGCCGTAGCCCTTATAGCCTTCGCTGCCCCCGACCGGGAGGAGGGCGCCGCCTTGGCGCAGCTGGCTCGGATCCGTCGTAGGTCTGCCGTCACGGTCGATGATCCAGCCCGGCGGCACGGGTGTGCCGCGGGCGACCGAGAGCGCGATCTTCCCGGCGGCGGCAGCCGAGGTCGCCATATCGAGATAGAGCGGGCCGTCCAGGTCGGACGGCATGGCGATCGAGATCGGATTGGTGCCGAGCCGCGCCTCACGCCCGCCGAACGGCGCTACGGCCTTTGGCGAGCGGCCCGAATCCGCTGTGATGAGTCCGATCATGCCGGCGCCTGCCGCCATCAGCGTGTAGCTCGCCAGCCGGCCGATATGGCCCTGGCGGAAAACCGTCGCCGCCGCGACGTTCGACTTTTCCGCCTTTTCGATGGTCAGCCGCATCGCGCGCTCGTTGACGACGTAGCCAAAGCCCCAGTGCCCGTCGACGACCGTCGTGGTCGGGGATTCCTGCACAATCTTCCATGGGGCACCGGGGACTATGTGTCCGAGTTTGATACGCTCGATATAGGTCGGGATCTGGATCACGCCGTGGGAGTCATGGCCGGCGAGGTTGGCGTTGATCACGTGCCGCACCACGATCTCGGCCTCTTCGGGGGGCGTGCCCGCCGCTATGAACAGCGCGCGCCCGATTTCACTCAGACGCTCTGCCGCGATACTCGGCATCGGGTCCCTCCCTAGTGCGCAGCGCCAAAGACGGCGGGGTCGACGTCGATCCCGTAGAAGCGCTGCGGATTGTCACAGAAGATCTTGCGCTTGAGCCCGTCGGAAATATCGCTGCGATCGGCAAGGGTCGATACCGCATCGGGAAACTGGCCGTCCCAATGCGGATAGTCGGAAGCGAACAGAATATTGTCCGGAGGGAAAAACTCGGGCACGTAGCGCAACGTCTTTTCCTCCGGCTCGCAGGACACGAAGACCCGCCCGCAGGTCATATATTCCGACGGCTTGGCCTTCAGGAGCGGCGCGTCAAACTGGCGGAACTCGTATTCCTCGTCCATGTGCTCCATCCAGAACGGAACCCAGCCGATCCCGGCCTCCAGGAAAGCGACGCGCAGATCCTGAAACTTCTCCAATAATCCGCCATAGATGACGGCCGTGCAGGCGATCAGCTGCTCCGGCGCGTGCGAGAGTGTGTGGATCTGTAGAAAATTCTCGAAATGGCATAACGGGTCAAGCGTGTCGCTGCCTGAAGCGTGGAACGCCACCGCGACGCCCTGACGCGCGCACTCCTCGTAGAACGGCCAAAAATCGCGGTGCGCGGGGTTGCGGCTGCGGTCGTAAGTATTGACCATCACGCCGACACTGCCGAGCTTAGAGACGGCCCGCTCCATCTCCTCAATGGCAGCTGTGGTGTCGACATGCAACGGCACGAGGGCGACCGCCTTCAGCCGCTGCCGATCGATCGCGCACCAGTCATAGAGCCAGTCATTGTAGGCCCGGCACAACGCGACGGCATACTCGCGTTCGCGCACCCGCGTGAGCATCAGTCCGCCGGTCGGGTAGATGATCTGCAGGTCGATGCCTTCCTGTGCATTGTCGGCCAGGTTTTGCGCGGGGGCTGGCGGCCGCCTGGCGGCAAGCTTGCCGTTTTGCGTCCGGTCGAAATTGTCGTTGGGGTAGATCGACGAGCGATTGCGGTATTCCTCCGGCAGCCTCTCGCGATACACCGGCTCGTAATCGACGGCGTGGCCATCGGCGTCGATGATGACGATGCCGTTTTTCATCACGCGACCTCCCTGAGGACGGGGACCGGATTTGTACTATGGGTCCGGGTGCGCACTCAATCAAACCGGCGCGTCATCGCCGGAGGGTGTCAGGAACTTGTAGACGGACGAGAAATCCTCCCGGCCCAGACCGTGCGAGGAGGCCATGCGATAAACCTGCTGGACTGCGGATGCCACGACGACCGGCACACGCTTCTCGCGCGCGGCGCTGACCGCGAGGCCGAGATCCTTCGCCATCAGATCGGGCATGAAGCCGGGCGCGTATTGCCGGCTCGATGCGGCGGTGTCGACGATGCCGGGGACCGGATGTGCGTGCTCCATGACCCATGTAGCGCCTGAAGATTTGGCGATCACATCGGTCAGTATCTGCGGGTCGACGCCGAACGCCTCGCCGATGCGGAACGCTTCGGCGACCGCGACCAGGGCCGAGCCCGAGATCAGATTATTGCGCAGCTTGGCGACCTCGCCGGCGCCGATCCCGCCGACATGGATGATGTTGCTCCCGATCGCGGCGAGAGCCGGGCGAGCCTCTGCGAGGTCCGCTGCATCGCCGCCGACCATGATCGCGAGGGTTCCCGCGGCCGCACCACCGATGCCGCCCGACACCGGCGCGTCGATATACCGGATCGCGCGCTCGTTGAGCTGTGCGGCCACCCGCCTGGAGGTGCTCGGATCGATCGTCGACATGTCGATGCAAAGCTTCCCCGCGGCCGCACCCACGATAATTCCGCCGGGGCCGAGATAGGCGGCTTCGACATTGGTCGAGGATGGCAGCATCGTGATGACGAGATCACCTGCGGCGGCGGCCTCGGCGGGTGAGGCGGCGCGCGCCGCTCCGAGCGCCGCCGCGGCCTCGAGCGCGGCCGGGGCGATGTCGTACGCGACCGCGGAAAACTCCCGCTTCAACAAATTGGCCAGCATCGGACGACCCATATTGCCGATCCCGATAAAGGCAATCGTCATCCGCTTCTCCGGTTCCATCGTGATTGTGCCGTCACTGCACCAGATAGCCGCCGTCCACGGTGAGGGTGGCGCCGGTCATCCAGCCCGATTCGTCCGAGGAGAGAAACAGGATCGCACCGACGATGTCTTCGGGTTGCCCGAGGCGGCCGAGCGGGATCTGGGCAATCGTTGTGCGCCGCCTTTCGGGATCGGCATAGCTGGCGCGGGTGAGACCTGTCAGCGTCGGCCCGGGGGCGATCGCGTTGACGCGGATACCGTGCGGCGCGAGTTCGAGCGCCATCGCATGGGTCAGCGAGCGGCCGCCGCCTTTCGAGGCGACATAGGCGGCTCGTTCGGGGCGGGCCACTTCGGCGAGCTGGGAGGTGACGTTGATGATGCTTCCGCCGCCCCCCTGTTGCACGATCTGCCGCGCCGCCGCCTGCCCGAGATGAAACATACCGGTGAGGTTGACCGCGATGACGCGGTCCCATTCGCCGGCATCGAGCCCGAGAAAGTCCGCCGTGTGGCTGACCCCGGCGCAGTCGACCAGCACGTCGAGCCTGCCGAATTGGCGGACTGTGGCCGCGACCGTCGCGTCGACGGCCGTGCGATCACGCACGTCGAGGCCGAAAGCCGCGGCGCGACCACCGGCAGCGCAAATTTGCGCCGCCGTCGCCTCGGCTGCCCTGGCGTCGATATCGCAAGAGACCACCGCCGCGCCCTCGCGTCCGAGGCCCAGGGCTCCGGCGCCGCCGATACCGCCCCCCGCACCGGCGACCAGGACAACTTTCCCGTCGACTCGGCCCATCACATGTCTCCCGGATTGCCGCTGTCTCGACTATAGAGAAAAGTTGCGGCCCGCCTAGAGGAGCGAATTTCGCACTCTTATTATGTGTATTTGGACTGTTTGACTCCGGACATTTGTCTAATTACCTCCTGGGGAATACCGAGGAGGGGCCTGATGTCGAATATCCATGTAATCCACGAGAACGCTGCGTGGCTCGCGCCGCTGGCCTCGGCGCTCGACCGGCAGGCGCTTGCATGGCGGGACTGGTTCCTCGATCGCGGCGTTTTCGATTTGTCGCGTCCTCCGCCGGCGGGCGTCTTCTACAACCGGATGAGCGCGTCTTCGCATACGCGCAATCATCGCTTTGCGGCGGAGTTCACCGTCTCGGTGCTGGCCTGGCTCGAGCGGTACGGGCGGCGGGTCGTCAACGGCAGCCGCGCGCTCGACCTCGAAATCAGCAAAGCCCGGCAATACGCGGCTCTCGAGGCGGCCGGCATTCGCACCCCGAGCACCGTCCTTGTCGCGGGCAAGGAATTGCTTGTGCAGGCGGCCCGGCAGGGCTTTGGCGGCGGTCCGTTCATCCTCAAGCCGAACCGCGGGGGCAAGGGGCTCGGCGTACGGCTGTTTCCTTCCACGGATGCGCTTGGAGATTACGTCAGCGGCCCGGATTACGAGCCGCCGGTCGACGGCGTTTGTCTGTTGCAGCAATATGTCCGCGCGGCGCAGCCATTGATTACCCGTGCCGAGTTCATCGGCGGCCGCTTCATCTATGCAGTCGAAGTCGACGCCAGCGACGGTTTCGAGCTGTGCCCTGCCGATGTCTGCGCGGTCGGCGATGCCGTCTGCCCGGCTGGCGAGGCGCGCGGCAAATTTACGATCATCGACGACATCGACGCGGCGCTGAAGCGCCGCTACGAGCGGTTTCTCGCAGCCAATGACATCGGTGTCGCCGGCATCGAGTTCATCACCGCTGCCGACGGCACGATCTACACTTATGACGTCAATACCAACACGAACTACAACCCCGACGCCGAAGCCCGTGCTGGCCGCTCCGCGATGGACGAGCTCGCCCGTTATCTCGGCGCCGAGCTGAATGCCATTCAGGTTTGATTTAAGTCTTAGCTTCAGGAGCCTGTCATGGCGATCACGCCGGCCGGCCCTGGCGGGTCATCCGGGCGAGACAATCGCACCGCCGCGCAGACCGCTGCCTTGAGGCATCCTTCAGGCATGGGGTACAGGGGGGCTGCCCTGCCCCGGGAACAGATGCCGCAGCACCCCACTGTACTCCGGTTGTTTGGACATTGACCCTCCCATTTGCGCGTATCCGCCACGCGTCCGAAGCCTCGCTCCCGCTTCTAGCTGTAGCTATAGGCTAAGCTGGCAGCAAGGCATCAGCCGTTTGTGCGCTTCTTCGGAACGAATACGCTCAACGTCGTCTCCTGGGGCCCTTAGGAACCTGCGAGAGTGAGGACGCGACCTCACTCTCGCCAAACCTGCCGGGCAGCGTCTCAAAGGCGCCCGTTTCGTCAACCACCTCCGGAGTTGTCTGCTGCCCCTTCTTCGGGGGGCCGAACTGAGCGGGCATTCGAACCTCGGTGCTGAACTTCCGGGTCGACGTAGTCTGGAGCTGTCTTTTCGGGTTAGGCCGATAAGCGCGGGCTTCCGAAAGCCCCCCGGATTTGGGGTTGCTTACTTTTTCACCAGAGCCATCGCGAACACATCCTCATATTGCCCGTCAACGCGAACCGCATTGCGCTGACGTCCTTCCATTTCAAATCCGAGGCTTTTGTATAATCCGATGGCATTGGCGTTGTGCCCCCTGACAGTCAGGTCGATACGCGTCATCCCGCACTGCCAGGCGGCATCGATCGTGGTCCGCATCAGTAGCCGTCCAATCCCTCGACCGCGGTACTCCGGCAGCAGGCCAATCCCTAGCGTGCCGCGATGCGAGTACACCCTTCGGCTCGTATTGCGGATCACGTCGCACCAGCCAACGACACCGGAGCCGCTCAGGACCACGAATTGCGGGTTTTTCAGTGCGATGTTGTCGAGCACGAATTTTGTTGTCTGATCGAGTGGCGGCGCTTCCAAAAAAGCCAGAAACTTCCTTTCGTGTGCAACGGCATCGACAGCGGCGTGGAAACCGGGAATATGGTTCTCGGCAATGGGAATGATCGTGAACGTCATACCACGCTTGGCGATCGCTGTCCGTCGGTCACTGCACCGCTTCGCATGGCAATCGAGCCCGTCATTGCGGGTGCGCCGAAGCAAACCCGCGGACAAGTGCCCGATCCGACCACGTGAGATCGTCGTCCTCCCGGACGGCCGGCTGTCGTTGGCCATTCCGGGGATCCGCGAGGCGGGGAGGTCGGGTTTCGATCTGAGCGGATCATGCCGTCAGGTCAGCAGTCCGACCCTTTTGCGTTCGATCAGGTCGAAATCGATGTGGGCGCCCAGGCCGGGCTCGGTAGGGGCGTGGACGAGGCCGTCACGGTCGACCGTGATGTCTTGCGCGAGACCGTATTTCTGCATCGCGTCCGGCAACAGGACTTCAAAGAATTCGGTGTTCCGGATCGCCATGATGACATGCAGATTGGCGACGTTGTTCAATGAATTGCCGCCATGGTGCACTTCCACATTGAGGCGGAAGGCTTCAGCGAGGTGGGCGGTCTTCACCAGCGTGGTGATGCCGCCCTTTACGGCGACGTCGCCGCGGAGGAAGTCGGTGGCGCGCTCGAGGATCCAGGGGGCGTAGGCGTCGAGACCGCCGATCGGATATTCGGTCGCGAGGATCGGGATGTCGAGCTTCTGCTTGAGCTTCACATAGTTATAGATGTCCTGGTCGGCGAGCGGATCCTCGAACCAGTAGAACCCCATCTCTTCGATCGCGCGGCCGACCCGCAAGGCTTCCTCGTAGCGGTAGCTCCAGGTCGAATCCAGCATGAGGGTGTAATCGTCTCCGACCCCCTTGCGCACCGCCTCACAGAGCTTGATGTCGTCACGCCAGTATTGCGGCGGATGGATTTTGTACGCGCGCCATCCGGTCGATTGGTAATGCCGGGCCTGCTCGACATATTCCTCGGGCGTCGCATGGATTTCCGAACTGGCGTAGGCGGCGATCTGGCTGCGCATCGTACCGATCAGCCGGTGGATCGGCAGTCCCGCCGCCTTACCGGCGAGGTCCCACAACGCCACGTCGCATGCGCCGATCGCACGCACCGTGGCCGCGCGGGCGCGCGCCCATAAGAGGCGATTGAGCCGCTCGCGATCGAGCGGGTCCTGACCCATCAGCACCGGCTTCAGAAAGCGGATCAGGCCAGGCCCGTCGAGACTCGCCGGGTTCGAGGAGGTGCCGAGAAAGGCATGGCCGGTGATCCCTTGATCGGTCGTGACCGCGAGCAGCCCCAGATTGCTATTGCCGGTGGGCCGCGCGGTGTGGTGGCCGTATAGTGTCGGCGGGATGCTCTCCCACGAGAAGAGCGTCAATGTGACATCCGTGATCTTCATCGCGCGCCTTTCTCCTTGAGCAAACGCAGTCATTGCGGGATGCCCGCGACGGATCGCCTCGAAACAGCTGCGGAGCGCGCCTTACCCGACAAGGACGGCTTTGCCGATAACCTCGCGGTCGATCAGCGCTTGTACCGCATCCGCGGCGCGCTCCAGCGGAAAGCAGCGCCAGATGCGGGGCTTGAGCTTGCCTTGCGCAGCCAGCTCGACGAGCGTGTTGATATTGGCGGCGGCGATCTCCGGGTGGGCCTCGTTGAGCCCGCCGATCCGCACGCCGATCGCCTCGATCCCCTTGATCAGCAGATAATTGGTACGGGCAAGAGCCGGTGGGCCGCCGAGAAACCCGAGGATCAGGATGCGGCCGCCCCAGGCGAGACAGCGCAGCGACTCATCGAAAATCGGGCCGTTGACGGGATCGTAGATTATATCGACTCCGCGGCCGCCGGTGAGCTCCATGATCGTGTCGCGGAATCCTCCCTGGTAGTCGATCGCATACTCGGCTCCCTCCTCCAGACACACCGAGCGTTTCTCCTCGGTGCTGGCGGTTGCGATCACACGAGCCCCGTAGAGCCTGGCGATCTGGATTGCCGGGAGGCCGATGCCGCCTGCCGCACCGTGGATCAGCACCCATTCGCCGGCCTTCAACCGGCCGCGCTGCAGCAGCGCGTGATACGCAGTGTGGTAGACATTGCGGAATACCGCCGCCTGCTCGAGGCTCAAGGCGGAGGGGATCTGATCGCAGTCTTCGGCTTTGCAGTTCCCCAATTCGGCGAAGGCACCGAGCCGCTGCCGGATCATGACCCGGGCCCCCGGCTTGAACCTGTCGATGCCGGCGCCGACGGCGACGACTTCTCCTGCTCCTTCGCTTCCCGGAATGAAGGGCGGCTCGGGCCTGAACTGATATTTGCCGGCGAGCATGAGAACATCGACGTACTGTACGCCGCGCGCCTGGATGCGCACCTGCAGCTCTCCCGGGCCGGGCGGCGCCGGGTCCGGCATCTCGCGCACCGCCAGCACCTCGGGTCCGCCAAACGCCTCGCAAACGACTGCCTTCATTACCTACTCCGATTGCCTGACCGGAGGCCAACCTTGCATCGAATCCCAAATCCTTCGCCAGCGGTTTGCAGGGCGCTCCGCCTCGGCGGGCGCCGGGATTTCCATCCGGTCCCTGGCGGCTCCCGGTCCGGCTTGCCGCAAAGCGACAGGGATTGGCGAGCGGCTACTCGGCGGCCGCTGCCCGGACGCTCGCTTCCGGCGGCGCGCGCAGTTTTTCCATTACTTCCCAGTTCGTGTAGCGTGTGAAGCCGTTCTCATCAAAGAACAGCACGGCGCCGTTGCAAATAAACAGGTACGTCGTGTCGTCGAGCGCGGTCGTCGCATCGTGCAGAACCCCTGCGGGCTCATAGACGTAGTCTCCGGCATTCAGGATGCCGTTCCTGACCTGTAATTTGCCGGAAACAATGAAGGCATGGGCTCCGGCAAGGTGCTTGTGGGGCGGCGCGACATACCCTTTCTTCCAATGATGCAGGGACGCCCAGGTTCCGGTCTCCCGCCCGACCCACAGCACCTTGACGGATGAGAGCGGCGTTTGCTGGACCCACGGCGCCTCGGACCGTACGAGCGTGTCTTGGATATCCTGGAACGCAGGTCTGATGTCTTGCGGCAGCGGCATGGTCGATGGTCTCCTCGCGCCAGCATTGGCGCTTCGCCAGGCACGATAAGCCGCCTCGGTGAGGTCGACAAGCGCGGCCCATGTACAGGCCGGGTCATGTTAACGCGACTGTGCGCGTTGCCGATGGGCCAGCTTGAACGCGAGGTTGAGGCGCGTGCCGCCGGCCGTGTTCGGATCAATAAAGACGAGCAGATATTTGAATTTGAGCGCCAGGCCGCCCTCC
>JAFMSA010000400.1 GCA_017353855.1 Alphaproteobacteria bacterium | reverse complement strand
TCGTTCTACGAAACCCGGCTGCGATCCCCGCTACCCCGGCGTAGTTCAGCGGCGCTTCGCGGACGAGACAGAACGTCCGGCTGCGCTCGAATACGCCCGCCGGGCGGCGGGAGCCGCGCTATCGTGGGCTAACCGGTATCGGAGGTTCGCCCCGATTCGCGCCTGCCGGCGATGAAAAACCCCGAGACTGGCGGCTTTACGCCGCCCCTTCCGTGGGCTGCGCCAACGGTCGATGCACCGACCGGAGCCGCGAGCAGAAATCAGCGCCGCCGGGCGACCGGCCGGCAGAAACCGGCGCCTTGCACAATCGTCCCGACAGTCCACGAGATCCTCGGAGCCTCCTTGCTGGGCGACCCGGAGCGCAGACGCGATCAGCGCAAACCGGAAGCCCCCGAGAACGTCAAGCAGTCATGGCAGAGCTGCGTTGCGCAAATGAAGCGCCGCAGGCTCCCTCGATCAGCACGCGCCAGCGTCATCAAGGACGCGGCGAGCGGGGAATGGCGGCAAGAGAGCCAAGACTGCCAGACCGAGCCGAAGAGGAAGCGGCCAGGTGAGGCGTGCGGGCCCAGGCGCCGGGGACGCCCGGCACAGGCCGATGCGGTCCAACCCACATCGCTTTTCGAAGGGGCGCGCTAAATCACGAGCAACGCGAGGATCGACAATAGACGATGCCGAGCAACAGGGCGACCCCGGCAGCGCGGCTGCGAAACGCAAAGCGCCGGTTGCCCATGACGCCGCGACCTCATCTGCTCGAACCGCGGCTTTGGGCGGCAAGTCCTTGACTTATCCCGCGTCAGCTGGCGGGATCGCCGCGATCTGATTCTGTCGCCGCAGGCAAGGAGAACGGGTATGCGCACAAACCGAGTAAGAGATGCGTGGGCGGCCGGCAGGGCCGCGATCAACGGATGGTGCGGCATTCCGAGCAGCTTTTCGGCTGAGCTCATGGCCCATTTCGGTTGGGATTCACTGGTTGTCGACATGCAGCACGGCGTTGTGGACTATCAGATGATGGTGTCGATGCTCCAGGGCATCTCGACGACCGAAGTGACGCCAATGGTGCGGGTTCCGTGGAACGATCCGGCGTACATCATGAAAGCGCTCGACGGCGGCGCCTACGGCATCATCTGCCCGATGATCAACAGCCGCTCGGAGTGCGAGAAGTTCGTGGGCGCGTGCCGCTATGCGCCGGCCGGCTACCGAAGCTCGGGGCCGATCCGTGCTGCGCTCTACGGCGGGGCAGACTACCAGGAAAAAGCCAATGACACGATCATCGCCTTTGCGATGATCGAAACGGTCGAGGCAATCGACAATCTCGACGAGATCCTCTCGACGCCCGGTCTTGACGCCGTTTATGTCGGTCCCTCGGATCTGTCGATCACGATGGGGCTGCCGCCCGGCCTCGATAAAGCCGACGAGCGTATGATCGCTAATCTGAAGAAGATCCTCGACGGCTGCCGCCGCCATGGCGTCAAGGCCGGTATACATACCGGCAGCCCGGCCTACGCCAAGCGGATGATCGAGATGGGTTACAACTTTACGACGATCATGGGCGACGCGGCCCTGCTGCGCATGGCGGGCTCGCAAGTCGTACAGCAGATGCGCGAAGGCGCTCCCGCCGCCGCGGCAAAACCGACCGGGCCTTACTGAGCCTCTTCCTCCGTCATGGGCACCAAAGCTCCCCCCGCCCCCTGTGATCCGCGCCGGTCCGGCGGGGGAGGGGGAGAAGGTGATCAACCCCCAAGGACGCCCTGGGCCTCGACATAGAGCGAATACACCGATTGGCTGGCGGCCATGAAGAGGCGGTTGCGCTTCGTGCCGCCGAAGCAGAGATTGGCGCAGCGCTCGGGCAACAGTACGCGGCCGATCAACGAGCCGTCCGGCGCGAAGACGGCAACGCCGTCCTGGTCTTCGCCACCGGAAAATCCGGCCCATACATTGCCCTCTGTGTCGCAGCGAATGCCATCGGCATAACCCGGCGAGGCGTCGAAGAACACCTGGCCATTGGCGAGCCGCATGCCGTCATCGCCAACGTCATAGACATGCGTCGTCCTTACGCCGCCCGGCGTGTCGACGACATAGAGCCGGCTCTCGTCCGGTGAAAAACAGAGGCCGTTCGGCCGCTCCATATCGTCGACCGCGACCGTGATCTGTCCCGTCCGCGGATCGATGCGGTACACCCGATAAGGCAATTCGGGCGTCGCCTTGTGACCGAGATAATTGCCGCGAATGCCTGCCCCGTTGTCACTGAACCAGATGGAGCCGTCCGACTTCACGACGACATCGTTGGGACCGGTGAGCTTCCTGCCCTCGAAGCTGTCGGCCAACACCGTGGTGCTGCCGTCATACTCCGTGCGGGTCAACCGCTGCGCGTCCATCTCGCAGGTAATGAGGCGGCCCTGGCGGTCGCGGGTGTTGCCATTGGCGTAATGCGACGGCCGGCGGAAGGTGCTGACCGCGCCTGTCTCCTCCTCCCATTTCAGCATGCGGTCGTTCGGGATGTCGCTCCAGACAAGGCAGCGCAGATCCCCGAACCACACGGGGCCTTCGGTGAACCGGCAGCCGGTGGAGATCGTCTCGACCGCGGCGTTGCCAAGAACGAGCGGCGCAAAGCGCGGATCACGGATCTCGATGCGGGGGTCGGGGTAACGGACGATCGTCATTGTCTGTCCGCTCAGGAGTTCGGGCCGCGCTCCATCGACACCGGCTGCCAGCGTTTAAGGCCGGTTTTGGCGAGCACCGATGGGTTAACGCAGGACATCGGCCATTTGCCGCTCAGCGCCAGCGACAATTCGAGCCCGACCCTCCGCCGCCGCGCCGGATCGAAGCGCGCGGACGCCGAGGCAACGTGCGCGGTCAGGATCACGTTGTCCATCTTCAGGAGCGGGTTGTTGTCGCCGGGCGGCTCCTGCTCGAGCACATCGAGCCCGGCGCCGGCAATCAAGCCCTCGTCGAGCGCCTTGATCAACGCCGGCTCGTCAGTCGTCGGCCCACGGCCGGTCGAGATATAGAGCGCGGTCCGCTTCATCTGGCGGAAATGCTCCTCTCGGATCAGCCGGTGAGCGCTTTCGGTCGCCGGTGCGTGCATTGAGATAATATCGGAGCGCTGCAACAGCTCGGGCAGGCTGACCGGCTCGACCCCCTGACCGATCATGACCAACTCCTCGATGAACGGGTCGTAAGCAATGACATGCAATCCGAAAGGCTTAGCGCGTGCCGCCACCGCCCGCGCGACATGGCCGAACGAGACGAGACCCAACGTCATGCCCATTAGCCGCGGGATCTTCGACAACATCGGCCGGCCCTCGGCCCAGCGCCCCTCCCGCACCAGCCGGTCCTGCATGACCAGGCGTCGGAAGCTCGCAAGAATCAGCGTCATCGCGTGGTCGGCGACCTCGTCGATGAAAGTGTCGGGACAATTGGTGACCGGAATACCCTTCTCGGTCGCTGCATCGACATCCACCGAGTCGACGCCGACGCTCCCGAGCGCAATGATTCTGCAAGAGTCGAGCCCGTCGATGATGCGCTTGGTGATCCGCCGCCCCTTGGCATAAAGAGCGTCGGCATTGCGGGCGGCGGCGATAAATTCGTCTTCCGATCCCGGCGGGACCTCGAAAATTTCGGCGTCGATCGTGGTTAGCGCCTCCATCTCGTAGCCGTAATCGCCGGCCGTCGTGAAGCTGGTGCCGGTCGGCGTCGCGATCCTGAATTTGGCCAAAACTCCCTCCTTTTGCGCGGGATCGGTCGGGCCACGGATCACACCGTCGCAGCAGCGGCTTGTCAATCACCGCGCGCCGCGGCGCTCGCGACATGCGGCGGGCGAACCGCGAGCGTGATGACGACCAGAATCGCGAGCCCCGCCGCTATGCCGGCAAAGCGGTCAACCAGGGGCTCAATCGGGGCAGGCGGGCACCCATCCCGGGTGTGAGCAGCGACAGCCAAACCAGGAAGTCGCTGCCGGCCCAGCGCAGACCGGAAAGCCTCGCCAACGCGACCACAGCCCGGCATGCGATGTACCACACGCCCAATGACCCTGCGGGAGTCGGGTCGAGGATCGGCCGTCGGGATCGACATGACCGCCACCGCAGTGATCGCCATCGTGCCGTGACCGATGGCGCCAGCCAATTCCTCCGTGGCGGCAACGGCATCACGATTGGCACTAGCCCGCCGCGGCAGGCGTGCACTCTCAGCGATCAATTGCCGCGCAACCTCTGTCTCGACCGTCCGGCGGTGCCGCCAGAACGACAGGGCAGGCGGCGTGAAGCGCGCAGGATCCGCGGTGCGGCCCCCCGGGGCGGGTTCCGGCCCAATCAGCAAACGCGGGTGCGGTGCCAATCGCTAACCTCGGCAACCGGTTTTGCACAGATCACAGATCGTAAATACCGATTGCAGTGCGTTTGTCGGCGATGGGCCGCTCAGCGGCCATGGCCGGCAGCAGGGCATCGGGCCCGGCCAGATCGTGCGCCTGTGCTCCAGTCAGCAGAAATGCCAACGGATTGCCGAGCGCGTCGACCAGGGCGTGGATCTTGGTACTGGGCCCGCCGCGGCTATGGCCGATCGCCTGATCCCGATGTTTTTTTGGCGCGCCAGCGCTGTGTTGATGCGCCCGAACGATGGTGCTGTCGATCATCGCGTATTCGTCATCGGCGTCGGCGGCGAGACGCCCGAAGATCATTTGCCAGACTCCCGTCTCGGCCCACCGCCTGGACCGCCGATGTGTATTCTTCCAGTCGCCCAAGCGCTCTGGGAGATCGCGCCAGGGGATCCCGGTCCGATAGCGATAGAGCCCTGCCTCGACGAATCGACGGTTGTCTTGGGCAGTCACGC
>JAFMSA010000042.1 GCA_017353855.1 Alphaproteobacteria bacterium | reverse complement strand
GGCGGCAATGTCGGGCACCCCTCTGACCGTCATGGTCGTCGATGTGCAGGCGCTGCTGCAGAATTCGAAAGCCGCCAAGATGGTGCGGGGCCAGATCGAGAAGAAGCGCGCCGAATACACGAAGGAGATTTCGCGGCAGGAAGAGGCGCTGCGTGCCGAGCGGGATGCATTGCAGCGTCAGCAGGCCTCGCTTTCCGCGGATGCGCTAAATCAAAAGGGGCGAGAGTTCCAGCAAAAGGTCAACGATCTGGAGCGCAATGTTCAAGGTAAGCGGCAGGCGCTCGAGAAGTCCAATGGCGAGGCGCTTTCCAAAATCCAGGACCAAATGCTGAAAATCATCGCGGATATCGCGAAGCAGCGAAAGGCCAATCTGGTATTCCAGCGTGCCGATCTGGTGCTGTTCGACCAGTCTTTTGATGTCACGGATGAGGTCCTGCAGAAGCTGGACGAGCAAATGCCGGTGTTGAGCGTCAACTTCGTAAAACCGACGCCGCCTCCTGCTGCCGCCGCTCCCGCCCCGGAGCAACCCGCCGCCTCCAGCGCAACCCCCAAATCCAAGAAAAAATAAGGCGGGACGGTCCAGCGCGAGCGAGCCCGGATGGCCGATCCACGCTTCTTCACGCGAGCCGGACCGTTTACGCTCGCTGCGTTATCGGCCTTGAGCGGAGCGCGGTTACTCGATCCGGAGCGAGGCGGACGGCTCTGCCACGATGTGGCGCCGCTCGACGCCGCCGGTGCGGAGGACGTCAGTTTTCTTGAGAACCGGAGATATATCGAGGCTTTCTGCCGCTCTCGCGCCGGTGCGGCCTTTGTTGACGAAAAGACGATCGAACACGCCCCGCCCGGGATGGCGCTGCTCGTCAGCCGCGAACCCTATAAGGCATATGCTCTGGCTGCCCAGGCCTTTTATCCGCGCGCCGCGGTCATTGCGCGCAGGTCGCCGACCGCGATCGTCGATCCGGCGGCCGAGGTGCCCGAGGATTGCGATATCGGGCCCAATGTCGTCATCGAGCCTCGGGTGCGGCTCGGGCGGCGGTGCTGCATCGGCGCGAATACTGTGATCGCTGCCGGTGTGGAGATCGGGGATGATTGCCGGATCGGCGCCAATGTCACGCTCAGCCACTGCCTGATCGGCTCACGCGTCGTGCTCCATCCGGGTGTCCGGATCGGGCAAGACGGCTTTGGATTTGCCCCCGATCCCAAGGCGCCGATAAAAGTGCCGCAACTCGGGCGCGTGCTCATCGGCGACGATGTGGACATCGGGGCAAACACGACGATCGATCGCGGATCCGGTCCCGATACGATCATCGGCCCGGGTTCCATGATTGATAATCTGGTTCAGATCGGGCACAACGTGACGCTTGGTCGCTGCTGCATCCTCGCCGGTCAGGTCGGCATTTCCGGGAGCACGAAGCTCGATGACTTTGTCATGGTCGGGGGACAAGGCGGGCTCGCCGGCCATCTGCACATCGGGAAGGCGGCGAGAATCGCCGCCAAGAGCGGCCTCATGCGGGACGTCCCGGCCGGAGAGACGGTGTGCGGCAGCCCGGCGGTCCCCCTCAGCGACTTCATGAGGCAGACCGCGGTGCTGCAACGTCTTGCGAAAAAGAAGGACAGGCAATGATCGATCGGGCCTGCGCGGCGGATCAGGGCACCCAGATCGACATTCGGCGGATCATGGAGATGATCCCGCATCGTCACCCGTTTTTGATGATCGACAGAGTTGTCGACGTGGTTGCCAACGAGCGGGCGACCGGCATCAAGAACCTCACGATAAACGAAAATTATTTTCAGGGTCATTTCCCGGTGCGTCCGGTGATGCCGGGCGTTCTGATCATTGAAGCGATGGCCCAGACCGCAGCGGTACTCGTCGTTCACACGCTCGGTCCGGAGTCGGAAGGCAAGCTCGTCTATTTCATGAGCGTCGATCATGCGCGCTTTCGCCGCCCCGTCTTTCCGGGAGACCGTCTCGACGTCCGCGTGATCAAGCAGCGCAACCGCGGCAATGTCTGGAAGTTCGAAGGCCAGGCCAAGGTCGGGGACAAGGTGATGGCCGAGGCCATTTTTGCCGCGATGATCCTGGACGATTAGACGAGCCGCCTCATGCCGAACATCCACCCCACGGCCATTGTGGCGCCGGGGGCGAAGCTCGCTGACGATGTCGTCGTCGGACCCTATTGCATCGTCGGCGAGGAGGTGGTGCTGGGCGCCGGGGTCGCGCTGCGCCCACACGCCGTCGTGGACGGCCGCACGACAGTGGGCGAGGGTACACGCATCTTCCCTTTCGCCTCCATCGGGCTCGAGCCGCAGGACCTCAAATATCGAGGCGAGCCATCCGTGCTCGTGATCGGAAAAAATAACACGATCCGCGAGTATGTGACGATGAACCCCGGTACTGAGGGCGGCGGTATGCTCACGCGGATCGGGGACGATTGCCTCTTCATGGTCGGCGCCCATGTCGCGCATGATTGCCAGATCGGCAATCACGTGATCATGGCAAACAACGCCACGCTCGCCGGTCACGTCGTTATCGACGACTGCGCCATTCTCGGCGGCCTGTGCGCGGTCCACCAATATGTGCGGATCGGCAAGCACGCGATGATCGGCGGCATGTCGGGTGTGGAGCGCGACGTTATTCCCTATGGTCAGGTCATGGGCGACCGGGCGCGGCTTTACGGGCTGAACATCATCGGAATGCAGCGCCGAGGCTTCAGCCGCGAGGACATTCAGGGCCTGCGCACCGCCTATCAATTCCTGTTCTCCTCGGACGGGACGTTGAGCGATCGTGTCAACGAAACCGCCGAACGCTTTCGCGGCATCGGACCGGTCGAGGATATCGTCGACTTCATCCGCGCCGATTCGAACCGCGCCATCTGCCAGCCCAAGGGAACCAATGGCGGGTAGGCTCGGGATCGTCGCCGGAAGCGGCGTCTTGCCGCGGCGCCTTGTTGAAGCCTGTCAGGCCGCCGGTCGCGATATTTTTGTCCTGGCCCTCGAAGGGGCAGCCGAGCCGGATACGGTCCGCGGCGTTTCGCACGCCTGGTGCCGCATCGGGGCCGCCGCGACGGGCCTTGGCCTGCTGCGCGCAAATAACGTGAGCGAGCTGGTATTGGCGGGCGGCATCCGGCGCCCGTCATTCGCGAGCCTGCGGCCGGACTGGCGGGCAGCCAAGCTGTTTGCGCGTACCGGATATCGAGCGCTCGGCGACGACGGCCTCCTCTCGGCGGTGATCGGCGAACTCGAGGCGGAAGGGTTTCGCGTCATCGGCGCCGATCAGCTGCTCGACGGCGCTTTGGTGCCGGCAGGGCCGCTGGGCCGGATCCGTCCCGATGCGCAATCGACGGCAGACATCGAGCACGGGCTGCGCATCGCTCGTTCGCTGGGTGCTCTCGATGTCGGTCAGGCCGTTGTTGTGCAGCAGGGCCTGGTGCTCGGCGTCGAAGCCATCGAAGGAACCGATGAGCTGCTGCGACGCTGCGGAGTGCTCCGCCGGGAAGGTCCCGGCGGCGTGCTCGTCAAGATCGAGAAGCCGGGTCAGGAGCGCCGCGCCGACCGCCCGACGATAGGGTCGCAAACCGTGCTCTTGGCCGCCGAAACCGGGTTGAGAGGCATCGCCATCGAGGCCGGTGCCACGATCGTGCTCGACCGCGACGAGGTCGTCCGTGTGGCCGATCGCGCAGAGTTGTTCGTGGTCGGCATCGGGCGATCGTGAGTGCAGCCGCAACGACGTTCATCTTTATTGTTACCGGAGAGCCCTCGGGCGATGCACTGGGCGGTGCGTTGATCGCCGCATTGCGTGAGCGCACCGAAGGCAGGTTGCGGGTCGCCGGGATCGGCGGCGAGCGCATGCGCGAACAGGGGTTGGAGAGCCTCGTTCCGCTCGCCGAGCTGGCAATCATGGGCGTGGTCGAAGTGCTGCCGCGAGCACCGGTGATATTTCGTCACGTGCGCGAGACCGTGAACGCGATCCGCACGCTGCGCCCCGATGCCGTCGTGACGATCGACAGTTCCGGATTCAGCTGGCGGGTCGCGCAGCGGCTGCGGCGCTATGGCGAAACCCCGCTGCTCATTCATTACGTCGCCCCCATGGTTTGGGCGTGGCGGGCCGGCCGGGCGCGGCGGATGGCGCGCTGGTATGACCATCTGATGACCCTGTTGCCGTTCGAGCCGCCTTATTTCGAGCGGGTCGGGCTCTCCTGCGGCTATGTCGGTCATCCGGTGCTCGAAAGTGGGGCCGGCCGCGGCGACGCAAGCCGGTTTCGGGCCGTTCACGGGCTGGGTGCGGGTGATCTGCTGATCACGGTCTTGCCGGGCAGTCGCGGCGGCGAGGTGCGTCGCCTGCTGCCGATATTCGGCTCGGCACTGCGCGAGCTGGACCGCACCCTGGGACCGTTTCGCGTGGCGGTTCCTACCGTCGCGACAGTCGCGCGGGCGGTAGCCGAGACGGTGCGTCTGTGGCCGGGAAGGCCGATCGTCATAGAGGGCCCGGAGGAGAAATACGACGCCTTCGCCGCAAGCCGCGTGGCTTTGGCGGCGTCGGGATCGGTTGCGCTCGAATTGGCGTTGGCACGGCTGCCCATGGTCGTCGGTTACCGGCTGAACCCGCTGACCGAGGCGTTCCTTGCCCGGGTGCTGAAAATTCGCCAGGTGAATCTCGTCAATCTCCTTCTCGAACGATCGTTGGTCTGCGAGCTGCTGGGGCCGAATTGCACGCCGCAGCGGCTCGCTGCTTCGCTCGCCGAGCTGATCGGCGACGAACGGGTTCGCGCCGCACATCGGCAAGGGTATGATGAGGCCGTCAGGCGCCTCGAAGGAGGCGGACAATCGCCGAGCCTGAGAGCTGCCGATCAGATCCTCGAGCTCGTCGCCGCACGGCGGTGCGGCAGTCCACCATCCACAGCACGGAGGAATCTCCAATGACGACCACCGAAGCGGCCGACACCTCCAAGCCGGTGCTCGACGCCGGCAAATCCCGGCTCTTGCACACGATGATCCGGGTGCGGGATCTCGATGCCTCACTGCATTTCTATAGCAACCTGCTCGGGATGAACGTGCTGCGCAAGCGCGATTACCCGACCGGCAAATTCACGCTCGCGTTTGTCGGATACGGTGACGAGGCCAGCAATGCCGTCATCGAGCTGACCCATAATTGGGATCAGGCCGAGCCGTATAATTTGGGCAGCGCTTTTGGCCACCTCGCGATTGCGGTGCCCGATGTCTATAAGGCGTGCGAACGCCTTGCCGCAGCGGGGGTCAAGATCCCGCGACCGGCCGGCCCGATGGCGCATGGCGGTTCCGTCATCGCCTTCATCGAAGATCCCGACGGCTACCGCATCGAGCTGATCGAGCGTTCCTAAGGCGCCGAAACTCGGCAATCCCGAGCCGGCCGCGTGCCGACCGGGGTTGCCTCGGCGCGCGGCGAAGCGGTCTAAGTATGACAGCGCATGCCGGTCAGGCCGAGACGCGCTTGTCTATCGGCACGTGATGACGCGCCACGGACCCCGTGAACAATTGACGAGGGCGACCGATCTTCATATCGGGGTCTTCGATCATCTCGGTCCACTGGGCAACCCAACCGACCGTACGTGCGATCGCGAATAGCACGGTAAACATCGATGTCGGGAACCCCATGGCCCGCAGGATGATCCCCGAATAGAAATCGACGTTCGGGTAGAGCTTGCGCTTTATGAAATAATCGTCGTTCAGCGCGATTTTTTCGAGTTCCATCGCCAGGTCCAGCAGCGGCTCGTCCTTGATGCCGAGCTCGTCGAGCACCTCGTGGCAGCTCTCTCGCAATACATGAGCGCGGGGATCGTAGTTCTTGTAAACGCGATGACCGAAACCGAACAGGAGCTCGTGGTCATTCTTGTCTTTGACGTGGTCGAGGAACTCTTTGATATTTGATTTGTCTCCGATCCTCGACAGCATCTTGAGGACCGCCTCATTGGCGCCGCCATGCGCCGGGCCCCACAACGAGGCAATGCCGGCAGCGATACAGGCAAACGGGTTGGCGCCGCTCGATCCGGCGTTGCGCACCGTCGCAGTCGACGCGTTTTGCTCATGGTCGGCATGCAGGATAAAGATGCGGTCCATCGCCTTGGCGAGAACTGGGCTCACTTTATATTCCTCGCAGGGCACCGCCCAAGCCATGTGCAGGAAATTCTCGGCGTAGCTCAGTGAGTTCTTCGGATAGATGAACGGTTGACCGAGCGAGTATTTGAAAGCCATGGCGGCTATCGTCGGCATCTTGGCGATCAGACGATAGGACGCGACCATTCTCTGATGTGGGTCATGGATGTCGGTCGAATCGTGATAAAACGCCGAAAGCGCCCCGACGACCCCGCACATGACCGCCATCGGGTGCGCGTCGCGGCGGAATCCGCGGAAGAAAGTCGTCAGCTGCTCATGCACCATCGTGTGATGCGTGATGTCATAAACGAACTGGTCTTTCTCCTTGGCGGTCGGCAACTCGCCGTAAAGCAGCAGATAGGCCACTTCCATAAAGTCACTCTTGGCCGCGAGCTCCTCGATCGGATAGCCGCGGTACAGCAATATGCCCTCGTCGCCATCGATGTAAGTGATGCTTGATCGGCAGGCGGCGGTCGCCATGAACCCCGGATCGTAGGTGAAGTGCCCTGTCTGGGCATAAAGCTTGCGGATGTCGATGACCCGGGGACCGATGGTTCCGCCGAGTACCGGGAGTTCAACCGATTTTCCGCTCTGATTGTCGGTGAGCGTCATCGTCCCGGTCACCATGTTGTTGCCGTCCATCGATACACCTCTATCGCTAAGCTCGCCTGCTGGCCGTTGCCGGATTGGGTGAAAAATAGGCCCGTAGCGTGCGATTGGCAAACAGAGGCGTCAAGGACTGCCGGCGGCGTCGGCGATGCGCCCCAAAGTCTCCTCACGCCCCAGGATTCTCATCACGATGAAGATCCCGGGCGAAGCGACCGACCCGGTAAGGGCGGCCCGCAAGGGCTGCGCCACCGACCCGAGCTTTATTGCCCTCTCGTCGGCGAAACGGCGGACCTCTTCTTCGAGGCTCGCCGGCCGCCACGCGACGCGGCGTAATCGCGGGAGCAATTCGCCAAGCAGCCTGCGCGCGGGCGGACTCAGCAGCTTCACGGCTTTGGCGTCGGGCTCGACTGGCCGCGGGGTCACCAGGAAGCGAGCATTGTCGGTGAGTTCGACCAGGGTCTTGGGCCGCAGCTTCAGTTCCGGCATAGCCTCCCGTAGACGGCCCAGTTCGGTATCGCAAAGCAGACGGCCGAGCACCTTCTCCAACCTTGCGGCGATGAGCGCAACGAGACGATGGTCATCGGCGAGGCGGATGTAGTGCCCGTTCAAATTGTCGAGTTTGGCGAAATCAAACCGTGCGGGGGCGCGCCCAACCCCATCGATGTCGAACCATTCGATCGCCTGCCCGGTCGAGATGATCTCGTCGTCGCCATGGCTCCAGCCGAGGCGAAGCAGATAGTTCCGCAGCGCCTCCGGCAGGTAACCCAGGTCGCGGTACGCGTCGACGCCCAGAGCGCCGTGCCGCTTCGACAGCTTCGCTCCGTCGGGACCGTGGATCAGCGGCACATGCGCGAATTCGGGGACCGGCCAGTCCAACGCGTCATAGATCTGCTTCTGGCGAAAGGCGTTGTTGAGGTGGTCGTCTCCACGAATCACATGAGTGATGGACATGTCGTGGTCGTCCACGACGACCGAGAAGTTGTAGGTCGGGGTGCCGTCCGCGCGGAGAATGATGAGATCGTCGAGTTCGGCATTCGCGAGCGTAACCTCTCCCTGCACATGATCGCGGATTGTCGTGGAACCTTGCTGCGCGGCCTTCAGGCGGATGGCCGGCGGCACCCCGGGCGGAGCCTCGGACGGGTCGCGGTCGCGCCAGGTCCCGTCATAGCGTATCGATCGCTTCTCCGCACGCGCCCTCTCGCGCATCGCGTCAAGTTCGGCCGGTGTGCAATAGCAGTAATAAGCGCGTCCCGCGGCGAGAAGTTGCCGCGCAACCTCGGCATGGCGCGGCGCTCGTTGAGACTGATAGACGACCTGATCGTCCCACCTCAGACCGAGCCAGTCGAGCCCGTCGATGATCGCGGCCACCGCCAGGGGTGTCGAACGGGCGCGGTCGGTATCTTCGATTCGCAGCAGGAACCTGCCGCCGTAATGCCGCGCGAACAGCCAGTTAAACAGGGCCGTGCGGGCGCCGCCGATGTGAAGAAATCCCGTCGGGGAAGGGGCGAAACGGACAACGACGCTCATTGTGCCAAGTCCATGCTGTGTTCCCCGATCGCATCTCGACCTTCGGCAACAGCCCGCTGCGGGAAAGGCCGCACGGTAGGATCCGAGGATGCGCGAGCGTTAGCGGCTCCAACCGATCGGAGGATGGGGAGCGGCGGCAGCGATATCAACGCTCTGGCAGTCTGTGTTCGCCGAACATCTCACGCAGACGGGTCTTCATGACCTTGCCGGTCGCGGTATGAGGCATTTCCCCGATCACGACCACGTCGTCGGGCAGCATCCAGCGCGGAAAACGCTGCGAGAGAAAGTTCAACAGATCCTCGCGCTCGGGCTGGCCCGGCGGCCGCGGCGTCACGATCAGCAAGGGCCGCTCACCCCAGCGGGGACTAGGGACGGCGATCACCGCCGCTTCGGCGACATCGGCGTGCGCGACCGCGGCGTTTTCGAGGTCTATCGAGCTGATCCACTCCCCACCGGATTTGATGACGTCCTTGCGCCGGTCCGCGACCTGCATATAGCCGTCAGGGTCGATTGTCGCGACGTCACCGGTGTGAAACCAGCCGTCCTTTTCGACCGACGCCGCGCTTGCCTCGGCGTCTTCGAAATACCCGTTGATGATCCATGGGCCACGCACCAGCAGCTCGCCCATCGATTTGCCGTCATGCGGCTGTACCCGGCCCGCCTCGTCTACGACCTTCATCTCGACCCCGAAAACCGGCCGTCCTTGCTTCGATTTGACCTTCATCTGCGCTTGCGGATCGAGGCCCAGATGCTTTGCCTTCAGCGCCGCGGTCGTGCCCAGCGGACTCATCTCGGTCATTCCCCAGCCCTGGCGAAGCAGGATATGCCGGCGTTCGAAGGCTTCGATCAAGCTGGGCGGCACTGCCGAGCCGCCGCACAGTAGCCACCGCAACGTGGAGCAGCGCGCGCCGGTCGCGCAGAGATGCGCCTCGAACCCGAGCCAGACCGTCGGCACGCCGAGGCTCATCGTCACCCCCTCGGTCTCGAAGAGCTCGTAGAGGCTCTGCCCGTCGAGCCGTGGCCCGGGCATGACAAGCTTCGCGCCGTTCATCGGTGCCGTGTAGGGGGTGCCCCAGCCGCACGCATGGAACAGCGGCACGACAGGGCACACCGTGTCGCGCGCCGACAATGGGATTGCGTCGGGGAGCGAAATCCCTAAAGCGTGCAATACGGTGGAGCGATGGCTGTAGAGCGCGCCTTTCGGCTTGCCGGTGGTTCCCGAGGTGTAGCAGAGTGCTGCCGCGGTCCGCTCGTCGAATTCGGGCCATTCGATATCGCCGTCCTCCTCCGCGATCAGCCCCTCGTAACCGGGCAGCGGCGAGCACTTGATTGCCGGCCCGGCAGCCTCCTCGGCCAGCAGCACTACCCGGCAGTCCCTTGGAAATCGCGGAGCCAAACGGTCGATCAGCGGCACAAAGCTCATGTCTACAAACAGAAGCCGGTCTGCGGCATGATTGACGATATACACGATCTGTTCATCGAACAGACGGGGGTTGATCGTGTGGCAGACCGCGCCGATGCCCGAAATGGCATAATAGAGTTCGAAGTGCCGATAAGTGTTCCAGGCTAGCGTACCGACGCGGTCGCCGCGGCCGATCCCCAGTCTCAGCAGGGCCTGCGCGAGCCGCTTCGAGCGATGCTCAGCCTCCCCGTAAGTGTAGCGGTGGATCGGACCTTCGGCGGTTCGCGTGACGATTTCCCTGTCACGATGATACATCGCCGCATGTTTGATGATCGCAGAGATCAGCAGCGGCCGCTCCGACATCAGTCCGTGCATCGCTTCCTCCCACGCTCGGCGCAGTTGCTGGGCTGAAAATAGAGCGGGCGCGGTGCCTCAACGCAAGGGGATCTGCCCAACACCTGAATGCCCCGGCATCGTTCGGTTCAGCCCGAGGCGGCATTTTGCGAAATTTAGTGTTCGAGCAAGGGCAGCCGCGCCCCGGGACCGCGTCGGACGGCGCCTCGCCGTCCGCCGGCGGATCGACCGCCGGCTCCTAAAAGCGGCGCATCAGCCCGACGAGACGGCCCTGAACCTTGACGCGGTCGGGTCCGAAGATGCGGGTCTCGTAAGTCTTGTTGGCCGGCTCGAGAGCAATCGAAGCGCCACGCCGGCGCAGGCGTTTCAGCGTGACCTCCTCATTGTCGACCAGAGCGACAACGATACTGCCGTTATCCGCGGTATCGCAGCGCTGGATGATCACCGTGTCGCCGTCGAGAATCCCCGCATCAACCATGCTGTCACCGGCGACTTCCAGCGCGTAATGTTCGCTCCCGCGTCCCAGCAGACTGGTGGGGACACCGATCGTCGCGTTCTGGTCGCGCAAGGCTTCGATCGGTGTACCGGCGGCGATCCGGCCGTAGAGTGGAAGATCGACCGCCTCGGCATCGTTGGCGACGGGAGTCCCGGACAGTGAGCCCTTGAAATCACCGCGGATGACCGTCGGCGAAAATCGGCTGCGTTCGGCAGGCGCCGGTGCAACCGCACTCTCCTCCGGCAGTTTGACGACTTCCAAAGCGCGTGCGCGATGCGGCAGACGCCTGACAAAGCCGCGCTCTTCGAGTCCGCTGACCAGCCGATGGATCCCGGATTTGGATTTGAGATTGAGCGCGTCCTTCATCTCGTCGAAAGACGGCGACACACCGGTTGCGGTCAGCCGCTGATTTATGAACAGCAGGAGCTCGCGCTGTTTCCTGGTCAACATGGGATCCCCTTACGCGCTGCAGAACGAACCCAAAACATCAATGTGCGTTCTACTTTGGTTCGCTTGCGGCGTCAAGCGGGTGCGACGAAGCGGGTAGAGTGCTGTCCAATTTAGATCGGCGACACCCCCGTCGGGAACGAGACGATCGGCACCGCCGTCCCGGCCGGGACCCCGGGGGCGTGCGGCGGGCGGACAATCAGGCAATCGGCTTGCGCCAACAGGCGCATCATCGAGCTGTCCTGGACCTCGAACGGAAATACCTCAAGCGCGCCATCGGGCGCCCGCGCGAGCCGCGACCGCAGGTAATCCTGCCGCCGGTCGTTCTTCGGGAGCGCAGCCCCGAGACGGGCGGTCTGCGCCGCCCCCGTCGTCGGACCAGCGCCGCTCAGCCGGTCGAGCGCGGGCTTGAGGAACAACAGCGCGCAAACCAGGCTCGAGACCGGGTTGCCCGGGAGGCCGATCATCGGAGTGCCCTGATAGCGGCCCACCATCAGTGGTTTTCCCGGCCGCATCGCGATCTGCCAGAAATCGAGCTCCAATCCATCGGCGGCCAGCGCGTCGCGCACCAGATCGTGCTCGCCGACCGAAGCCCCGCCGGTTGTCACGAGCAGGTCGACCCCGCGCGTCGCCACGGCGATGCGGCGCAGCGCCGCCGGATCATCGGGCGCATTGCCGGCCGACACCGGTATCCCGCCGCAAGCGGTGACGAACGCCGCCAAAGCCAGACTGTTCGAGCTGACGATCTGGTGCGGCCCGATCGGGTCGCCCGGCATCACGATCTCGTCCCCGGTGGAGAGGATGCCGACGCGTGGCCGCCGGCGCACAAACAGCCAAGGCCTGTTCATCGCCGCCAGCAATCCTATCTCGCGCGCCGTGAGCCGCCGGCCGGCTCGCAGCAGCACGTCCCCCTCCACGAAATCGAGACCCGCGCGGCGTACATAACGTCCGCGCGGCGCGCCTTCGAGCACACGGACGCGATCGCCGTCCCGCTCGGCGTCCTCTTGAATGATGATCGTATCGGTGCCCGCCGGCAGCGGCGCCCCGGTAAAAATGCGCGCGGCTTCGCCGGTGGCGACGTGACCGCCGAACCCGGTTCCGGCCGGGATTTCGGCGACGATGCGCAGTTCGACCGGGAACGTCGTCAAATCCTCGGCGCGTACCGCGTAGCCGTCCATTGCCGAAACCGCGAAAGGCGGCTGCGTGCGGCGGGCGGCGACGTCCTCGGCAAGAACCCGGCCGAGCCCCTCGGCGATCGACACCTGCTCGGGTGGCAATGTGCCGAGCGGCGCGAGCAGACGAGCGAGCGCTTCTTCGACGGAAATCACGGCTCTGCCTCCCAATTTCCCGATTTGCCGCCCGATTTGCGCAACAGACGCAAATCGGTCACCACGATCCCGCGGTCGACGGCCTTGCACATATCGTAAACGGTCAGCGCCGCCACACTCGCCGCCGTCAGCGCCTCCATTTCAACCCCGGTTCGGCCGTGCAATTTGCACGTCGCGGTAATCTCCACCGCCGAACGCTCGCTCACGCAGGCAAGCTCGACCCTGACCGAAGCGAGGGCAAGCGGGTGGCACAGCGGGATCAGTTCCGCCGTGCGCTTCGCGGCCATAATTCCGGCAAGCCGCGCCACCGCGAGGACATCGCCCTTGGCCACGTCTCCCGTCCGGATACGTTCGAGCGTCTCGGGCCGCATCACGACGCGCGCACCGGCGGTCGCCACCCTCTCGGTCTCCCGTTTGTCCGAGATGTCGACCATCTTTGCCCGTCCCTCGTCGTCGAGGTGCGTAAAACCCGGCGTGTCGGGCAGGCGCAGCAGTCGGCGTGTCGCTGCGGTGAGATCCGACTGGCGCAGCAATGTTTCGCCAACGAGGAAACAGCGTGCGCCGGAGGCGGCGAGGCGGTCGAGATCCGCGGGTCCGCGGATGCCGCTTTCGGCAACCACGAGGCGGTCCGGCGGCACCTCCGGGGCGAGGCTTTCGGCCGTGCGCAAATCGGTCTCGAGCGTCTTCAGGTTGCGGTTGTTGATGCCGATCAGTCTGACGTCGAGCCGCAGAGCGCGGTCGAGTTCGCCGCCGTCGTGGACTTCGGCGAGCACATCGAGGCCGACCTCCGCCGCCGCCGCCGCGAGCTCCCCCGCGGTCGCGTCCGACAGCGCCGCGATGATCAGCAAAACGCAATCGGCGCCGATGCGGCGGCTCTCGAGAATCTGATAGGGGTCGAGGATGAAATCCTTGCGCAGCACCGGCAAGCGGACCGCCTGGCGGGCCGCGGTCAAATCGTCGTTGCGTCCCTGGAAATAAGGCATGTCGGTCAATACCGACAGGCAGCTCGCCCCGCCTGCCGCGTAGGCACGCGCGAGCGTCGGGGGGTCGAAATCCTTGCGGATCAGGCCGGCACTGGGCGAGGCTTTCTTAATCTCAGCGATCAGCGCATAGCGCGCTTCACCAAGCCGCCGCTCCAGCGTCGCCGCAAATGGCCGCGAGGGCGGGGCCTCGGCAAGCGCCGCCAGTAGGGCCGCCTCGGAACGCAGCGCCTTCGAGCGGGCGATA
>JAFMSA010000399.1 GCA_017353855.1 Alphaproteobacteria bacterium | reverse complement strand
TGGGTCAAGGCCAGTCGACCAAGCCCTAATCGAAGTGTCTTATACGCACGGTATATTTCGACCCTACAGTCAATGACATGCCTCAGTAGCACATCGCGGGGGTTGAGTACCGCTGCCTTTGCAATTGCAAAGAGCGCGTCGCTTCGGTTGAACGCACAGAAAACCACATGCGTTGATCGAAATAGGCCTGCGCCTCCCCGGAACTGGTTCTGGTACCGGTGCGAAATTCGCCCCGTCAAACCACCGAGCTCCGTCGGCCCGCTGCGCCAAAGTCAGCGGCGGCGAGCCCGGCGCTTTGGGCTGCGTCGCGCAGAGAGCCGCTTTAACGTCCGGCATCTTTGCGCCGGGCGTTATCGCAAACGCTTCGACCAATGCACAGCCAAAGATTTCACGGGCCGGGCTCATCGGGACTTTCCTCTTGCGTCGCCGTCGAGGCATGCCTAATATGCTGGTGATGCCGCTGAGAACGCCCGTCTTTGCAATGCGATTTTGGTACCGCTGGTATATGCCGGCGGCCTAGGATTGCGCGTTCGCGTTATTCAACCGAAGCCGCCCTACTCAAGGCGGCTTTTACTTTTCGGCTCCCGATATCCGAACGTCGCCAAAGTAGAGCGGCCTCTCTGAAGGAGGTCGACAATGTCTCGCAGTGATTTCGACGTGGTCACCGGGCCCTCAATGGTGCAACACCGGACGTCGCGGCAGGAGCCCTCCCGGGGGTCCTCGACCGGCGCGACCGATCCCGCCGCTGCGACGGCGGAGATGGGCGAGAAGCCGATCGTTCCGGATACGCAGAAGTGCTGCTGACGGGGCGCGACCGCGATCACGTGGGCGGTGAATAGGCGCGTCCGGGCGGATAAGTCCGGTGCTTGGGCAGGTCCGGGTTCATGTGGTCCCAGGGCTGTGCACTTTTGACAAAGATGTCGGCCTCTGGGCGGAACCCACTCGGGTCGTCCAGGCTACCGACTCGCAGCCCGACGATATCCGGCCGCGCCGAGACGCGAATGAACAGTGGAGAGCCGCATTCCGGACAAAACGCCCGCGTCACCGCGTTACCGGCGTCGCTGCCGCTGAGATAGAGTTTGGGCTCACCCTTGGTGATCCGAAAACCCGCGGCTGGCACGCGGATCGCCGCGATGAAGGCGCTGCCGCTCTGATACTGGCAATCTCGGCAATGACACAGCAGAGAAAACAGCACTTCCCCCTGCGATTCATAGCGCACCCGTCCGCACAAACAGCCGCCAGTCCTTGTCGCCGTCATTGCCTATCACCTCCCCGTCGTTGGAGTTCTTTCAGTGCGGCCAGAAACAGAGAGGCGGCGAGGCTCGGCGGCCAAGGTTCCCACGGGCGCATGCCTTCGGGAGGAGGAACCGGATCAGCCTGCAACGGATCTAGCTCGATCTCGAGATCCTCGCGTATCTCCACGGCACTCCACCCGACGACATGGAAGGCCTCGCTCGCGGCCGCCAATCGGTCTGCGCATTTGTGAGCGGCATACTCCTCAGGCGTCCAGGGCGGCAGCCGATACCTCCGTCTGACAGCCGATTCGAGCGCAGTCATCAGCGATTTAAATTCTGTTCCGATGTAGGGCTTGATCGGCGAAATGGGATCCCAGGACAGCAGGCCTTCCTCTGCATCGTGCAGAAGTTCACGCAATGCCTGATTTGGGGCCAGTGCGGTGGCACTCATGCTTTGGCGTATCGCCAGCACCGTGAGGCTGTGTTGGGCGACCGAAAGAGGGAGGTCCCATGCAGAGTGCCCGCCCCACCGATAGGTTCGCGATAGTCCGACGGCAAGATCCTCGTCGTCCCAATCGGCGGCTGTCGGTTCGAACAGGTTGATGCGGCGCCCCGATTTCAGCAAAACCCAAGCACGTGCCGTCACCGCGCCCCCACTCCGTCAGAATCCGTTTTGCGCGACGTGACATTTATATAGATGGATAGCGTTCACAAGCGGCAGCCGGTCGAAATCGCTCCTTTCAATAGGATGATGTCAGTCCGGGGCAAATGAAATGCGGGTCTTTGTTCGTCGGCAGCGCCGAGAGACGTCATTACGGGCATGATGGACGCCCGGCTTGGTGCGGGCACCGCCGCTACCGTCGTGGCCCTGTTGAGCGCATCGGCAATCACCGCCTCCGACCCGCTCTGCCGCGCGGCATCGGCATTGGCAGGAGTTCGGGTCATCGCAGTGGCCGGTCGATACCAGCAGCCGCAATAGCCGGCTTCCAACCGCACCGCTCGCCCCCACACTTGTCGACCGTGTTTTCGCAGGAAATTCAGGACGGCCCGCCAGCCGTCGAACGAGGAGACCGCGACAGTCCGGAACGGCTGCTTGAGATGGATGAAAGCGAGGCAGACCCTGTACAGCGTGATCATCGCGTCTCCTCGCGTGCCTTTGGGCGAAGGACAGCTCAGGGCGGCTCGTTCGACATGATGATCGTGCCGGAAGCGGCAAACATGCCGCCCACACCATGGCAGACCGAGATTCTGGCGCCGGCGATCTGGGCCGGGGCGGTGCCGCGCATCTGGCGTACGCTCTCCTGGAGTGCATACATGCCGTACATGCCGGAGTGCATGTAAGAGAGGCCGCCGCCATTGGTGTTGAGCGGCAGGTCGCCGCCGGGGGCAGTGTTGCGCCCCGCGATGAAGGCTCCGGCCTCGCCGCGCGGCACGAATCCGAGATCCTCGAGCCCGTAGATCGGCAGATGCGCGAAGGCGTCGTAGATCATCAGATGGTCGACATCGTTATGCGTGATGCCGGCTTCGGCAAAGGCCTCGGGGCCGGCGACGCGGAACGCGCGGGAGGAGGTGAAATCCTCCATTTGGCTCACCATCGGCGTCTCGACAGACTCTCCGGTGCCGATGAGGTAGACGGGCTTTTGCGGGAAGTTGCGGGCGCGCTCGGCCGCAACGAGGATCAGGGCGCCCCCGCCATCGGTCACAAGGCAGCACTGAAGCAACCGGAACGGGTAGGCAATCATCCGCGAATTCAATACGTCCTCGACCGTGATCGGCGCCCTGAAGGTGGCGCGCGGGTTCTTGCCTGCCCATTCGCGCTGCACGACCGAGACCATCGCCAGTTGCTCGTGCGACAGCCCATAGGTCTTCATGTAGCGCAGCACCGGGATCGTAAACAAACTCGGTGGTCCTAAGGGCCCGTAGGGCTGCTCGAACTGGCCGGAAAGACTCGTCGGCGCGACAACGTTGCGGGTGCGTCCGATGCCGGAGCGGCCGCTCTCGCCATGCGTGATCAGCACGGTTTCGCACAGCCCTGCGGCGATCGCCGCAGCCGCATGGCGGACATGGATCATGAACGAGCAGCCGCCGACCGCGGTGCCGTCCACCCATTTCGGCGTGAGGCCGAGATAATGTGCCACCGTCACTGGCGTTTCGCCGGCGGTTGCGATGCCGTCGATGTCGGCCGGCTGGAGCCCGGCATCAGCCATAGCGTTGAGTGCCGCATCGGCATGCAATTGGATCTGCGACATGTCTGGGATAACGCCGAGCCGGGTTGTCTCGGCGGCGCCGACAATGGCGATCGATTTCGGCTTCATCGAGCCTATCTCCGGGCCGGACGAAAGAGGGGAAGCGTGATCTCGTCGTCGAGCTTCTCGAACACGATCTCAACCGGCATATCGAGCTCGAGCGCCTCGGGGGTCTGCTGGCAATCGATGATGTTCGTCATCATCCGCGGCCCCTCCTCGAGTTCGACGACGGCGATTGAATAAGGCGGCGTGAAGCCCGGCACCGGGCGGTGGTGGATCACGTAGCTATAGAGCCGGCCCTTGCCGCTCGCGGCAAACACGCTGATTTGGCGCGCGGTACAGGCGGGGCAAAACGGCCGTGGCGGGAAATACACCTTGCTGCAGGCGTCGCAGCGCTGCAGACGCAACTCGCCGACGCGCGTACCGTCCCAGAAATGTTGTGTCTCGGGCGTCGGCTGCGGCCGCGCGCGTCTTCCTTCGGACATGAGCCCCACCTCGGTTCTGCTCCTCAAAAGTCATTACGTTATTCGTCATTGCCGCGAAAGCGGGAATCACACAGCACCGCGCATCAGCCGCCGAGCCTGGGCTCCGCTCGTGCGGGGCGATGCGGACGCTTGACCGGTCCAAGGGTTGATCACGGCGGGGCGCGTGGTCTGAAACCGCGCTTGTCCACCGGACGTGATCGCGGGGTTGCGAGAGGCGGCAATGGATCTGTACGACACAACGAACATCACGGGGCCATTCGTGCCGGCGAGGCAGAGGGGCTCGCGATCTGCCGTTAGAACGCCGCCGCAAATCCATTGCGGCGCCGGGCGACCGGGATATTCGGACAGGCTGATCCTCGCACCGCCTGAGCATCGAGCCACTTGGACGCGCGGACCGGGGGTGTTGCCGCATCAGCTCGCAGACTAGTCCAAGCTCGATCGGCCCAGCCGGCGTCTTGTTTCACGAGGTGTCGAGATCGGGTCCGCCAAACTGCACGCGCTCGGGCGGACCGCCTCGCCGAGCGTCGCGCGCACGAGGCTTGCGTGCTGCTCCGATGCCGACGCCGCCCGAAATTGTGGATGGCGATCGCAGCCACGTTTCGTGATCTGATGGCGACTGATATCGTCTCCGTCAAGTTGATATCAGACCGGCAGTTTTGGCGGCTACAAGAATTCGGGCAAGCGGATAGATACGAGCGCCCAGATGGCCGGGATAGCGACGGTCTCCTCAAGGGGGTAGTGATACAATGGCAGTCGGCAGCATCACGCCATCGGAATTGCGAAAGAGGTACCAGGCCGGGGCCGAGATCGCGATCGTCGACGCGCGCGAGGAGGGCCGCTTCCACGACCGGCATCTTCTGATGGCGTCGTGCATGC
>JAFMSA010000398.1 GCA_017353855.1 Alphaproteobacteria bacterium | reverse complement strand
GCTCAACCCAACAAAAACGACCACCCCATCGGGATCGTGAACATCCTTCGGAGGAGGCCCGCATTGTTGCCGCGTTCAGGGCGCTTCCCGATGAGCAGGTTCGCGACGCGAAATGCCTCTCCCACTTGTTCGGGGTGATCCGAACAGCAATCCCCGGCGCCGTGCAAGGTGACGGAAAACCAGCGCCCCTGTTCGGGAATAAGACACTTCGACGCCACCTCAGGTCACTGTTCGCAGAGCGCCGAAAGCCCAAACCTGAGGGAGAGAATTAAGGAACCCTCGGCGGTTTAATGAGTGGGGCCGATACCCTCACCAGATGCCGCCGATGGCGCTGCAGAATGCCGCGGCACAATCGGTGACTGGATCGGGGAGTGCGGACGATGGGGTTGTCGGTAGCAGTGAGGCAATTCCGTTGCGCTCAACGCGGTGCCCGACCGACATGGGCTCAGCACCCGGCACCGCCTCGCCGGGCATCGGGAAACGGCACCCGCAATCTGCAACTGCAGTGTCGGGGGGATAGCGGCGTCCGGAACTTTTTTCGAGTTCAATCGGAGACCGCGGCCACAAATTAATCCGAGCCACCGTTACATCATAGGTGCCTGTCGTCGTATAACCCTCCGATGACGACGCGGCCCGCCGTGCACGATCAGCGTCAACCCCATGCCAGATCTAGACGGGGCGGCATGATAACGCCTCTTTTCGCAGCAGGTCCGCGAGCACGCGCGCCGGCAGCCGCCACACGGGCCTGCACTCCTGGGCGTCAGCAAGCAGCTCGAAGAACCGCGCAAGCTCGCATTCCGGTAGATCATCGAGGCGTTGGACTTGATGAAGGCAACAGGCCATTGGCTCTCCAGCCGGAGTTGATTTATTCCGCCGCCGATTTTAACCAATAATCGTCATCAGATCGTCCCTACCGGAAAACCCTCTTCAGCACTCGCTGGTGCGCGTCGGGGGAGACCGCACAATGCTCTCCGTCGAAGCGGCTGCAGCAATTGACGGGACACGGTTCCATCAAGATGACCTACGATACCTGCGGCCACTGGCTCGCCGACGTTGAGGACGGTAACGCGCGGTTTGCCGCGGGCGAGGGTAGCGGCCTTCGGACGGAGCATCCCGGGGATAATTGGCGCATGAGTGGCACACGGGGCGAAAAATCCAATAAAAACAATTCCGAAATGGAATTCGGCATGTTTCACCAGTTTCCGGCCCTTCCCGGTCGAAGCGAGAAAGAGGCCTTCGCGGAGGCTTTCGAGCAGATCGATGCGGCCGAGCGCTGGGGTCTCGATGCGATGTGGCTGGCCGAGCTGCACTTCGATCCGCAGCGTTCGGTATTGTCCGCGCCGCTCAGTATCGCGGCCGCGCTCGGCGCGCGCACCGAGCGGATCAAGATCGGCATCGCCGTCCAGGTACTGCCGCTGTGTCATCCGCTGCGGATTGCCGAGGAGGGGGCGACGGTCGATCACATTACCGGCGGGCGGCTGATCTTTGGCGTCGGGCGCAGTGGCTTGCCGCGCACCTATGAAGATTACGGGGTCTCGTATGCCGAGAGCCGCGAGCGCTTCGCCGAGGTGCTGGACATCGTGGAGCTGGCATGGTCGCAGCCGAGTTTCTCGTATGAAGGCAAGTACTACAGTTTCAAGAACATCAGCATCGCCCCGAAACCGCTGCAGACGCCCTATCCTCCGGTCAGGATAGCGGTTGCCAGCCCCGATACTTATCCGGCGGTCGGCGAGCGGGGGCGGCCGATTTTCATCAACGCCCGCTATGGGTCATTTGCCGAATTCATTCCAGAGATCGAGGCCTATCGGAGGGCGCGCGCGCAGGCAGGCCACGAGGGCAGAGGCAAAGTTTACCTGCGGGTCCCGGCCTATCTGGCGCCGACCGAGCAGCAGGCGCGCGAGGAGCCGCGTGAAAGCCTGATGCATTTTTACCGAGAGCAGGCGCAACGGCTGCGAGACTCGCTGAGCCGCGCCGGCACGCGCACGATCGAGGGCCGGGTCGAACGTTTGAGGCGCATCGAAAACCTCTCCTACGAAGAGGCGCTGCGCGGCCAGGTTCTGGTCGGTACGCCGGACCAGGTGACCGATCGCCTGCGCCACCTGCAGGAGGAGCTAGGCATCGACGGCATCCTGGCCGAGCTCAATTGCGGCGGCCTGATCCCGCACGAGCGGGTAATGACAGCGCTGCGCCTCCTGTGCCAGGAAGTGATGCCGCAGTTTCATTAGTCTTATCGGAAAGGGCACAGGATGCCGGGTCCATTGCACGGGTATCGGATCGTAGATTTGACCTCGAATGTCGCGGGGCCGCTCGCGACGATGATCCTGGCGGATCAGGGCGCCGAGGTCGTCAAGGTGGAAGCGCCGGACGGCGGCGACCACACGCGCGCCGGGGGCCATCAGCGGGGAGGGTTCTCGGCATCCTTTTTGAACAACAACCGCAACAAGCGCTCCGTTGTGCTCGACCTGAAGACCGGAGCAGGTCGAGAGGCTTTGCTGCGGCTCGCGGCCGGCGCCGACGTGTTTGTACAGAATTTTCGCCCCGGCGTAGCCGATCGCCTTGGTGTCGGGGAAGAGGCGCTGCGCGCTGTCTCACCGAGAATTGTTTATGTCTCGATCAGCGGGTTCGGCGAGAAGGGTCCCTACGCGGCAAAGCCGGCCTACGATCCGGTGATACAGGGCTTCTCGGGGCTCGCGAGCGTTCAGGCGGGCTCGGACGAGGCGCGCCCGAAGTTGCTGCGCACTATCCTGCCCGATAAGCTGACCGCGATTACCGCCTCGCAGGCGATTACCGCTGCGCTGTTGGCGCGCGAACGTACCGGCGAGGGCCAGCACGTGCGTCTGTCGATGCTGGAGGCGGTGCTCGCCTTTCTGTGGGCGTCGGATATGAGCGGCCAGACCTTTGTCGGCGACGAACCGGCGAGGCAGGAGCCGGCAAGTGCACACGACCTGATCTACGAGACCGCCGATGGCTACATGACAGCCGCCGCTTTGACCGACCGGCAATGGGCCGGCCTGGCGCGCGCGGTAGAGCGTCCGGAATGGCTGGAAGACGAGAGGTTTCGGACGTCGGCATTGCGCCAGAAGAACATCGACGCACGATTGGACGTGACACAGCAAGTGTTGCTGACCCGCACCACGATGGAGTGGCTGGAGCGCCTGACTGCGGCCGGCGTGCCTTGCGCACCGGTATTGACCCGAAACGAGGTCATCCGCCACCCGCAGGTGCGGGAAATGCAGGTCCTTGTCGAGACCGAGCATCCGACGGCCGGGCGCCTGCGGCAGGCGCGCCCGGCGGCACGTTTCTCCCGCACCCCGGCCGGAATCCGTCGGGGCGCTCCCGCGCTTGGGGAGCACACACGCGAAGTTCTTGGCGAACTCGGCTGTTCGGTTGCGGAAATCGCTGAGCTCGCTTCGGAGCGCGGCTCGTGATCGATTTTTACTACTGGCCGACGCCGAATGGCTGGAAAGTCGCGATCATGCTCGAGGAGTGCGGCCTGGAATACCGCGTGATCCCGGTTAATATCGGCCGCGGCGATCAGTTCAAGCCCGAATTCCTGGAGATCAGCCCGAATAACCGCATGCCGGCCATCGTCGATCACGAGGCACCGCGGCAATTTGGGGACGCACCGGTGCCGGTATTCGAATCCGGTGCAATCCTCGTGCATTTAGCCGAGCGGACCGGCCGCTTCATGCCGCAGAGCCGGCGCGGTAGGAAGGAGACCCTGGAGTGGCTGTTCTGGCAGGTCGGCAATCTCGGCCCGATGGCCGGTCAGCTCAGCCACTTCGTCAATTACGCGCCGGGTGAGCACCCTTATTCGCACAAGCGTTATGCCGATGAATACAATCGCTGTCTCGGTGTTCTCGAGCGCCGCCTCGACGGGCGCGAGTTCATCATCGACGACTACTCGATTGCCGATATCGCATCCTGGCCGTGGGTGCTGATTGCCAAGCCGCTGGGGCAACCGCTTGACGAATTCCCCAATGTCACCCGCTGGCGCGAGGCGATAAAGCAGCGGCCGGCCGTGCAAAGAGGCGTCGACCTCGGCAAAGAGCTGCGCCGGTCGGCACCACCGAGCGATAACGAACGCCGAATTCTGTTCAACCAGACCGCTCAGGGCGTATTGCGGCGCTCATGAGAAACGCCGTCGGGTCGCTGGCAGCCTTGCCCGACAAGAACATTACGCGGACTTTCTAGATACAATCGCCTGCGGCGATGCGCCGCTTATCGAAAAGAAGGGACTTGCGCGGCACAATGCTCAGGATGCCTCGGGGCCGGCGCGTTCCCTCCATGAGGTAGGGCATGATGGCGCATAAGCGTATCCGGAGCCTTCTGCCGGACAACCCTCTCCGGTCGTCACGGCGCCTCGCGTCTTCCTGATCCCGGGCCCCGCGCCAGCGTGGCGAATGCCGAGAAGGATGGCGCGGCATATCGCGCTGTGTTAGCGTTGCCGCTCGCGATGCGACAGGGAAGTCCGGTGCGAGACCGGCGCTGCCCCCGCAACTGTTAGCGGCGAGTCCGCGGCAAAGAGCCACTGGTCGGGACGATATTCCCGGCTGGGAAGGCGCCGCGGGTGACGACCCCGAGCCAGGAGACCTCCGCATTGCGCAGTCGGGACGATTCCTCGGGCGGAGGAGGAAGGACCACATGGCGATGCCGGGCGCGGAAGAACCGCGCCTCTGCCGAATAACCCTGGTGCTGGGCGGTGCCCGATCGGGCAAGAGCCTCTACGCCGAGCGGCTCATCGAGAATGCCGCAATTTGCGGCACCTACTGCGCAACTGCAGAAGCCCGGGACGAGGAGATGGCCGAGCGGATCGCCGCGCACCGGGCCCGCCGCGGTTCATTCTG